>JAZUCR010000055.1:0-5205 GCA_045639225.1 Victivallales bacterium | reverse complement strand
GGTTTTGGCGTCCAGCCATTCCGGCGGACCGAAAGCGTTCATCAGGGGACCGATCTTCAGGAGATTCCGGTGATAATCTCGCACATTGATATACCGGAGCGCTACCAGTCCGAGCCTCGCCATGGCATAGGTGTCATACATGGTTCCGGTGGCCAGATTGTAGCCGTCATACGCATTGACCACGCCGTTCAGCAGCGAGACCCAGCCCGCATAGGGGATGATCAGCTTGAAATCCAGCGCCTTGTCGAACAGGCTTCCCACATGATCGCGGAACGTGATGTGATGACACAGCGGCAGGACCAGGATGAAGCCCGGACCTATGCCCCAATAGGCAAACGCCTTGCCCATGTTGTCGTTGCCCGGCGGGAGCCCCAGCCAGTAATCGGCGGGATCGAACAGACCCACGATGCCGACCGTGAAGTTGACGACGAACCGGACGAATTCGATACCGCCGCCGAGAAATTTCAGCTGGCAGAAACAGCTGATCATGCGGCCGGGAAATGCCAGATTGTCCGACACATAATCGATCCGCTTGATCACTTCCTTCGGCAGAATGGAGCCGTAAATCCACGAGATCGGATGCACCAGATAATGCATCAGCGCATCATTGACCGTGAACATGGCGCGGTTGAACGGTTCGATCGGGTCGCGTCCGGCCATTTCCTCGCCGACCTGGGACGGTGTCCATACCTGGGCCGAGCGGGGATCGTCCTGGTGATAGCCGTGATTCGTTGCACAGGAACACAGCAGGAGACATCCCAGCAGGGCGGCGGCTATTCTATTCATTATCAAATCTCCAATGTCGCATATTTTATACAATGTAAAATACCATAAAATGTAAAAAAATCAAGCCGGAGATCCGCGATTTTCAGACGATTCGGACCGCGAACTAATACAGAATACGGAGGGAACGGAGAATACGGAGATCGCGCTCAATATGCGCAGACCCCAGTCTGAATATTCCTAGACTTTATGATTTAGATAGTTGATCAACAGGAATTCCAAAATCGCCGGTCAGCGCACTTCAAAGGCGAAAATATGCGTCTGAATGTTGGCGCCGCCGTAATAGCGCAGCAGTTTTTCACTGCCGTGGGTCGTCAGCGGAATGAGTCTCACAGCAGTGGTCTCGGCATTGATCTCTCCCCGGACAAGCCGCTGATGGTTGTCTTTCTCCTCAAATACACACTGCCAGGAACCGTCGTCGGCAAGGATTTCCACCCGGAAGGATTTCAGCAGACATTCCGGAAAACCGAATGAAGTGCCGTGATATGTGCGGGCATGGAAAAGGGGCATCGGAATGGTCATCAGGTTCGGATTTCCTTCCACATATTCACGGTCGAGGTCGCTGTCGGCAATCAGCCGGAACGACTGGATGTGCTTTTTTTCGCTGAAAGAATAGACAATGGGATCTTCCGCATACCCAAACCAGCCGTTGTCCTGTCCCCGGTATCTGCGGTCCATGCCGCTGCGCAAGACTTCGCATGCTCCGAACCGGGACGACAGGACGGCTTCTCTGGTCAGCTGCGGGACCGGCCGTTCGATATGCGGGAGGAAACAGTCATCTTCCATCAGGAGCTCCTGCACTTGGCGGATTTCCCGGCGGCCGATCTCACGCGGAAGCAGTCCTCCGCAGCGGATCCCGATCGCGGCGGCAGTTCCAACTGCCTGCCCCATGATGCCGCAGGTCCCCATCACGCGCACCGTGCTGAATCCGATGTGCGTGGCGCTGATATTCCGTCCGGCAAACATGAGGTTGTCGATATTGTGCGAATAGAGCGCCCGGAATGGAATTCCGTATGGTTCCTTGAGCCGCCGTTTCTGCAGGTGGGCGCCCTCGCTGCCGGACATGCTGAAACCGCCGGGCAGATGATTGTCGATCTGCCAGCCGCCGTAAGCGACTTCATCCTCAAACGCCCTTCCGCTTTCGACATCACTCTGGTTGAGGATATAATCGCCGACAAAACGCACGCTTTCGCGTTTGCCCGGCAGGAATCCGACCCATTCGAGCTCCCAGTTGTCTGCTCCGTGGTTACCGTGATTTTTCATATGGTCCCAGGCACCAAAGGCGATTTTGAGCAGTTCGTCGCGGATCTCCTCGGTATCGTGTATCGAATCGTTCATGCCGCCGAGTTCGATCCAGTAGAAATTCGTATTGAGGTCCTGAAGCATGGTATGGGGCTTGTTATGCATGGCGTTGTCGTCCGGATAATCATACGCCCACGGCGGCGGCACAAAATCCACTTTGTGATCGGTCTCTCGGCACTGCAGCAGCAGGCTCATCCCCATAGTATGGGAATCGGCCTTTTCCAGCGCGAATTCTTCGCCGGTCTCTTCCCGGCATTCCCGTCCGATCCGGTGTTCCGCCCCGGTCAGCGGCGCCAGGATCCCGTCTCCGGAACAATCCGCATAATAAGCCGCCCTCACCGTATGCCAAGTGTATGTCGTCAACTGGAATCCTGTGATCGAATCGATCCTTTTCCCGTCCATTGCCGCTTTGCAGCAGGTACAATTCAAGAGCATGGTGATATTTTTTTCAAAACGTATCTTCTCATAAAGGATCGTATCCCAGATCGTATAGTTCCGCTGCGGATTCCTCCACATGTTTTCCAGGGCGATCTCCTCCATGATCCCGGTTTCCTGCAAGTTCCGCACCCGGCTGCCCGCTCCGCAGATCCACATGCGGATTTCACTGGAAGCGTTGCCCCCGAGCACCGGACGGTCATGCATCAGCACGACTCTGATCCCATTGCGCGCCGCTGCAAGCGCAGCGCATATTCCGGCCATTCCTCCACCGACGACACAGAGATCCGTTTCATGAATCATTTCCTTTAAATTGCCCATTTTTCACCTCTCTTCGTTTCCCGGATCCCATGCTGCCGGTTGAGAAGATCGGAATCCGTTTGCATTCAATATAATTCCGCGGGTCGCGGATGCAATGCCTGAAAAGTCCGATCTTATGAATAAAAATGAATAATCAGCTTGACAAAAAAAGATGGAATGATATATTTTCAACCATGAAAAAGAAATTCACATCCACTGATATCGCGCATTGCTGCGGCTGCTCGCAGACCACGGTTTCGCGGGTGCTCAACAATCATCCGCTGGTCGATCCGCGGACCCGCGAGGCGGTTCTGGCCTGTGCCCGGGAGCATGGTTATCCGATACGGGGCAAACAGGGCAGACTTCGGATCGGGATCGTTTTTTCCCGGACTACAGCCATCGACGGGTATCAGGCCATGGCGCTTGATGCCTTGAAAAACGCAGTCTACGGTCATGGCCACCGGATGGAAATCATTTTCAATGAAGATCTGGAGTCTCTGAACGATCATCCCGTTTCGGGTGCGATCGCGGTCACCGGGGATATGACGCTCAACCGGCGCTGGGCGGAAACCACGGTCCTGCCGCTGATCCGTTTCGGTGCAAAAAGCTGTCATGCTGATGGGATATACAGTGTATTTTCCGATGAATCGACTCTCGTGGAAAGAGCCGTGCTGGAACTGAAAAACGCCGGACACCGCAGGATCGCATTGTTCCTGCGCCGCTCACAGGCAAAAGACCTTTCCCTGGCGGAAAATGTTTCGGCGCCGTTCCGGCGGGCCATGAGGAAAATCATGCCTGCCGGTGAGGAAATCTTGATCTCTTACGGCGGGGAAAACCTTTCAATCGGGGAAAGACTGGATTCACTGCTTCGGAAAAAAATCACTGCCCTGATCGTCATTCCCGGCGATACGGCTCTGGAAGTATGCAGCCTGATCAAAATGAGAGGCCTGAAAATCCCGCACGACATATCAGTCATTTCCCGGGAATACGATCGCGTGCTGGAATATCATACTCCGCCGCTGACCGCCATGCGGCCGGATTATGACGCCATGAGCGAAACTGCCCTTTCCATGCTTGAAACGATCCTGAATGACTCCTCCGCCGCGATCAAGGACGCTCAAATTCCGGGAACCTTCATTCCGCGGCAGTCGGTCCGGATCCTGTAAAAATCCGCTTCGGCGGTTTGATCGCATTGGTGTAACTTCCCTCATTTCGTCGAAAAGTTCGATTTTTTCTTCTGCCGGCATTGGAAAAAGTGTCTTTACATGCTAAAATAAGCCTTGAGCCGCGCTTTCATAATTGTCCTTCTGCTGATGGAACAATAGTGTCGGAGAAAGGAGAAACGATCTTATGCCGGTATTGAATTTCGGTTCCCTGAATGTCGATCATGTTTACTCGGTCGATCACTTTGTCGCGCCCGGCGAAACTTTGAGTTCCATTGCATATCGGATCAATGCTGGCGGCAAGGGGCTCAATCAATCGGTCGCTCTCGGCCGGGCCGGGGTAGAAACTTTCCACGCCGGAATGATCGGTAGAGACGGTATCTTTCTCAAGGAGACGCTCGAAGCCGCCGATGTGAATACCGACAATGTCATCATCGGCGATCTGCCCACTGGACATGCGGTCATCCAGGTCGAAAAGAAGTCCGGGCAGAATTCCATTCTGCTTTATCCTGGGGCGAATATGGCAATATCCGCCAATGAAATGCGGCGCATTCTGCGGACCATCCCCGCGGGAAGCTGGCTCCTGTTGCAGAATGAGATCAATGACATCCCGTTCCTGATCCGGGAAGGGAAGGCATGCGGTTTGAAAGTGGCGGTCAATCCCGCTCCCTGCACGGAAGCAGTGCGATCCTGGCCGCTGCAGCTGTGCGATCTGATCATGGTCAATGAAATAGAAGCGGCCCAGCTGACCGCATCGACGGGAACTTTCAGTCAGATGGCGTCTGCGATGGCGGAACGTTTCCCTGACAGTGAAGTGGTGGTGACGCTCGGCAAAGACGGCGCGATCTACCGGCACGGGAATGAAGAGATCATCATGCCGGCGCGGGCGGTGAAAGCGGTGGACACCACCAGCGCCGGAGATACTTTCACCGGTTATTTTCTGGCGGCGAAACTGCGCGGCATGAATGCTGAAGACGCGATGAAATGCGCAGTTTACGCCAGTTCCATCACCGTGAGCCGTCCCGGCGCGGCCATCTCCATACCGTCAGCCGATGAAGTGTTCTGACGGCAGAAGGAGCGGTCAGAAAATCTTTTCCAGCGATTTGATCGCATCGGCGAGCAGGCCGCATTCGTAGAGCAGGTCCAGCACGGTATAACGCACCCGGATCAGCTGCGCGGTCGGGACCGCATGCAGATACTGTTCGCGGGAAAGGCCGATCTG
>JAZUCR010000054.1:0-2378 GCA_045639225.1 Victivallales bacterium | reverse complement strand
CGGAGGCGAGCCGTTCGATTTCCTGAAGCAGCCGCATGGTGCGGTAATGGGCAAACGAATCGACGAACACGCCGATCATTTTCGAACTGCCGCCGGCGAGGATCGACGCCGCCATATTGGGCTGGTAATTGAGCTTGCGGGCGGCTTCGAGGATGCGTTTGCGCGCCTCGGCGCCGACGCCGATCTTGTCGCTGCCGCCGTTGAGCACTTTCCCTGCCGCGGCACGCGAGACCCCCGCCAGTTCCGCCACCTCGATCAGGGTCAGTTTCTGTTTCTTCATCATAACAAAATATCCTTTTTAATAGAGCGCGCTATATGCTATATTTTACAACGTTTTTGAAAATTGTCAAGGGGGCAAACGAAAAAAAGCGAAAATTTTTTCGGTGGGGAGGCGCAAGACGGATGGGGTGGTGCTGCGCAAATCCGTGCTGGAAACCCGCGATCATCGGACGATTCGGACGATTCGGACGATTCCGACAATTGCGCGTGGACCGGACTTCCGGTGCGAGATTACCGGGGTTGCAGCTATGATATCTCGTGCTGTCGCTTCGGTTTCCGCGCTCTGCCCATTCCTCCTATGCGGCCTATCCGGCCTATTGTCCGCGATCCCCCAGCTGCTGAAAAAATAATCCCGTGAACTTTGCTAACCCGGCTTGCCAGTTGAGATAAGAAGTGTTATATTATACGCAACAATCACAGAAAGGATTCGATCATGTTCGGAAACACGTTCGGTAAATTATTCAGAATCACCTGCTGCGGCGAATCTTATGCCGGCGGGTTCAGGAAAAACCTCAATCTGCCGCCGGAACTCTACGGCGGACTGCTCACCATCGTGGACGGCGTGCCGCCGGGAATCAAGATCACCGCCGAGCTCATCCAGGCGGAACTGGACAAGCGCAAACCTGGCCAGACCCCGCTGGATTCCCCGCGCAAGGAAAAGGACCGCGTCTATATTTTCTCCGGCGTCATGGAAGACCAGCTGACCACCGGCGCGCCCGTCGGTCTGGTCATCCCCAATAACGATATCCAGGACGTCCACATCGACCAGTACCGTTCCTACAAGGATTCGATCCGTCCGGGTCATGCCGAATACGGTTTCTTCAAGAAATACGGCGAACACGGGGACTGGGTCGGCGCGGGCCGTGCCAGCGGACGCGAAACCGCCAGCCGGGTGGCCGGCGGCGCGGTCGCGAAAGCCATCCTCGACACCATGGGGATCGATGTGGTCGCCTATACCATTGCGTCCCACAACATCAGGATCGACCATGAAGTGACCTACGAGGAAGCCAAGGCCAATTACCGCAAGAATGAACTGAATTGCCCCGATCTGGCCCTCGCCGAAAAGATGAAAGCCGATGTGCTCGAAGTCAAGAAAAGCGGCGAAACCTGCGGCGGCATCGTGGAATGCATCGCCCGCGGCGTCCCCGCCGGGCTCGGCGAACCCGTCTTCGACAAGATGAACGCCATGCTCGCCCATGCAGTCTGCTCCATCGGCGCCATCAAGGGCATCGAATTCGGTTCCGGATTCGAAGTCGCCGGCATGGTCGGCAGCCAGAGCAATGATGAGGCCTATGTCGATCCCCAAAGCGGCCGTGTCCGGTTCAAAACCAATCACGCCGGCGGCATCCTCGGCGGCATCACCACCTGGGAAGACATCCGCTTCCGCTGCGCCATCAAGCCGACTCCGACCGTTTCCGTGCCGCAGGACACCGTCAACGTGGCGAAGATGGAAAACACGGTGCTTTCGCCGATCACGCGGCGCGATCCCTCGCTGCTGCCCCGGATCTATCCGGTGATCGAAGCGATGACCCGCTGCGTCATTCTGGACGCTCTCTACATGGCTCAGGGCTATTGGAAAGTTTCCGGGATCGACGAAAAGTGGCTCAAGATCTGACGCCGCAGGGAAGGCAGTCATGACCGTTCCGGAGGACCATTCATCCCCGCGTCTGGAACTGTCCTTTTCCCTGGCTTTTGTCAGCCTGATTTTTTTCACCGCAGTCCTGCCGGGCGTATCCGTCGGACTGCGGGATTTTTTTCCCCCGTGGCTGTTCCTGCTGCTGATGACCGTTCCGGTTCAGGCGGCGAACATTGCGTCCTGTCTGATCCCGGTATGGCGGTATCCGTCCGGTCAGACTCTGCGGGACACTCTGGATCTGAAAATCCCGATCGGTAAAGATTGGGATCATATCATTTTCGGGACACTGGTCGTTTACCTGGTGCTGGCATTCGTGACCGGTTCCGTGGTCTTTCTCATGCGGAAACTGGGGCTGGATCCGCAGGAACAGGAGGCGGTGATGATCTTCCGCAGCGGCACACCCCTGCAGGTCGCCATCCTGATCCCCTGCACGGTCATTCTCGCTCCGGTCGGCGAAGAATTC
>JAZUCR010000053.1:0-1570 GCA_045639225.1 Victivallales bacterium | reverse complement strand
AAGCAGCAAAACAGCGGAATGAGGGGTCATCCGATGAGAAAGTTTGCGAATACCGCGCTGCTGTTTTTTTCCGCCGCGGCGCTTTGTGCGGCGCCGGCGAAGAAAATGATCGAATGTTCATGGAGCAATCCCACGACCGATGTCCTGCGGCAGAATATTGCCGAATTTGAGGCGACGATCCCGTATCAGGGCATGCGGGTCTACCTGACCGGCCGCGGCGAGGGCAAGGGCCAGAACCATAAAACCATTTTCGGCAAGGTCCGCTGGAAATATGAATGGTTCAAGGAAGACGTGGAGAATCTGAAGAACACCAAATTCACCCGTTTCACCGACAATTTCTTCAGCACCGGCGTGGTGCCGGGCAACGTGGACTGGTTTTCCGATTCGGACTGGGAAACGGTCTGCAGCAACTTCGGTCTGGTGGCGCGGATCGCCAAAGAGACCAATATCAAAGGTTTCATCTTCGATCCGGAGGAATACAAGGCGCATCTGTGGCACCGGATCAGTCTGCAGGGACATACCCTGGAGGAGATCGCAGCCAAGGCGAGACAGCGCGGACAGGAATTCGGCCGGGCGATTTTTACCGCATATCCGAATCTGACGCTGTTCAGTTTCGCGTGGATGGCCTACGCAAAGGGCAGCCCGGTGTTCCGCGGCTTCATCAACGGGATCTATGATGTGCTGCCCCCGGAAGCGAAGATCGTGGACGGCGATGAGAGCGGCGGCTATACTGCCATCAACGCCGGTTCTCTGCATGCCCGGGTCAACGAGATGAAAAAACTGTCGGAACTGATCGATCCGGCCAACCGGGCCAAATATTTTCTGCAGACGTCGTATGCGCCCAGCATATATCTGGAATGCGTGGCGCCGCGGACGGAAGGTTCGGTCTGGCACCAGATCCTCAAGCGCGGTTTCGGACAGCTGAGCACCCGCGAATTTCTCCGGCGGCACCTGGAAACCAGCCTGGCGGTGTCCGATGAATATGTCTGGACCTACAGCGAATACCGTTCGTGGACCGGAGCCAAAGTGGACGGCTGGAAAAGCAACACCTGGGAATCCTGGGTCCCCGGGATCACCGAATGTTTTCAGGCGGCTCAGGATCCGCTCGGTTTCGCCCGGCGTGAGATCGCTGAGAAAAAAACTGAGAATCTGCTGAAAAATCCCCGGCTGGTCAAGGCCGAAAAGGGTCCGCTGCCGCATGGCTGGGGCCTTTGGCAGGGGCGCGATTCCAAGGGAACGATCGAATACAAAGCCGGTGTGAACGGGGTGTTCTACCGGAATGCGGTCGACGCCAATCTGTCGCAGCTGATCACGCTGGTGCCGAACAAACGGTATCTGCTCCGGCTGCGCGGCCGGGTGACCCGCGACCGGAAATCCCCGTCCGTTTCCCTGTCCGCGAATCTCACCTGGCGTTTCGAGGCGAGGGGTTCCAACTGGCTGATCGGCGGCGGCAAGAGTCTGGCGCTGCCTCCGACGGGGAAAGATGAAACGGCGGAGCTGGTTTTCATCGTGCCGCCGGGTGCCCCGAGTCTGTTCCTTTCGCTCAAGGGGAGGAACCAGAACAATGCTG
>JAZUCR010000052.1:0-1779 GCA_045639225.1 Victivallales bacterium | reverse complement strand
ACCCAGGCGGCGAACAGGACCGCGCCATGCCAGGACGAAAAACAATTCCGAATGACTTTCTCGCTGTTCATACCCGCTCTCCGAAATTGGATGATTTCAGCCAATGGAGCATCCGCGCATTGCTGAAATTCAGATCGTGCGTGATGGTGTCCAGCGCATAGAGCGTGGGATCGAACAGCGCGTGATGCCGCGACAATGCACTGGAAAGCCAAGCCGCGGGCAGGATCGACCAGCGGGGAAGCGTCAGCTCCCGGATGACTTTGCCGGGCAGATATTCCGCCGCCAGTTCGCGATAATACTGCGACAGCGTGGTGTATTTGCTGTCCAGCACGGTGACCCCCTGCCCTCCGGCTTCCGGCAAGAGCATCGCCGCATACAGCGTTTTGCAGACATTCTCCACATGCGCCAGCGGCCAGCGGTTCCGTCCGCGCCATTTGCCGAAATGGACCACGAACGGCGAACTTTTCAGAAAGGCGACCGCCCGCGGCGTGATCGTGGTGTCCCCGTTGCCGAAAACCACGCAGGGCCGCACACAGGCGAAACGTTCCTGCGGCAGATTCGCTTTCAGCCACTCTTCCGACTTGATTTTATATTTCGGATAAGGATTGGAAACGGTATGGTCGAACGTCAACTCAGCCTCGGTTTCGCCGTGGAAATCGTGCAGACCGTAAACATCGGCGGTGGAGAGATAGACGAAACGTTTGACACCGTGTTTCATGCTCAGTTCCGCCAGATGTTTCACCGCCTCGAAATTGGGGATCCGGAACCATTCGTCGCGTCCGACGTCGCTGGCCCGTGCGGCAATGTGGATCACATAATCATAGTTGGTTTCGAAAAGCCGGTCCAGCGAGGCAAAATCGCACAGATCGGCCTTGACCGCCGCCGCGCCGGACTGCGTAAACCGCTCGGCGACCCGTTCGCGGATCATACCCGTCACGGTGCAGCCCTGTTTCATGAAAAACTCGACCGCATTGGAACCGATGTAGCCGCCCGCGCCGGTGATCAGGACTTTGCAGCTCACGGGAGCACCCCGCATTGCTTCGCACAGCATTCGAGGATCTCCGCCGCAGTTCCGAGCTCTTCCGGGGAATGGGTCGCCATCACGTTCAGCCGCAGACGGCATTTCGAGGCGGCGACTGCGGGCGTGGTGCCGATATTGGTGAAGACGCCCGCCTCGAACAGCATCATCTGGAATTTGCCCAGCTTCTCTTCATCGCCGACCAGCACCGGCAGGATCGCCGAACGGCTGTTCAGCGTGTTGAATCCGCGTTTTTCCAGTTCGGACTGGAAAAGATCGCGGTTGCGTTTCAGATGGTTCAGATGTTCCGGTTCTTCCGCGACGATGCGGATGGATTCCAGCACGGCGGCGACGGTCGTCGCAGGCAGCGCGCTGGAAAAGAAGGTGCTCCGGGCATAATAGCGCAGATAGTCGATCACGTCTCTGCGTCCGGCGGCGAACCCGCCCACGCTGCCGAGCGCCTTGCTGAACGTGCCGTAATGCAGATCGACCGAATCGCGCACGCCGAAAAGACTTGCCGTGCCGCGTCCGTTCTCCCCGACCGCCCAAAAACCGTGCGCGTCGTCGATCATCAGGAAACAGCCGTTTTCCTGTTTGATCCGGACCAGTTCATCGGCCGGGGCGAGACTGCCTTCCATCGAAAAGACGCCGTCGGACACGATCATCGAACCGGGCCGGATCACTTTGCGCAGATATTTCATGTTCAAATGCGGATACGGGACGAGTTTCGCGGCGGAGAGCCGGACGCCGTCGAACAGCGA
>JAZUCR010000051.1:0-8234 GCA_045639225.1 Victivallales bacterium | reverse complement strand
AATAATAACCCAGTCCCGTCAACCGGAACTGCAGCAGCAGGAAATATCCGATCCCGCGCAGAGGTGATGTCCGGATCGTATATCCCAAAGAACGCATCAGACCGAGTCGGAGAGACGGCCGGCGGTAGGTGGCAAAAGCGGACAGCAGATAGACCATCGTGTCATACTGCATCGCGTCCGGCGGCAGATGCGCCCCTTCCGAGCCGGCATGAGTGCGGATCTTCACCGTCGGCCAGGCGGTCTGCCGAATCAGCTTCACATAAGGATTACACAAGCGACAGTTTTCCGACCGGCAGCCGTAACTAAGGAAATGCCACGGTGCACGGGGGATCCGGAACAATATGGACGGCAGGACCGTGCCGGAGAGATTGTAGGTAAAAACTTGCTGGTCCTGAAGGAAACAGAACATTTCTCCGGAAATCGGCTGACAGTCATCCCGGTGAAATTCCCGGACCGTGATCTCCCTGCTGCCGCCGTCCTGAGAAAAAAAACGGAACGGTCCGAAGGCTGCATCATTTTCATCCAAATCCAGTTCTTTCAGTTTCAGCAAGCCTTCGCGCAGAAGGATATCGTCGTGACACAGGATGAAGAAATGCCCTTCCGAATGAAACGAACCGACCCAGCGATCCAGCCGCATTCCATGTTGGACCGAGGTCAGCTTTTCGTCCTGCCGGATCCAATGCAGTTTTTCCAGCTTGCAGTCCCGGAGCAAGCCGGCATCCTCATCCTGTTTCGGGGATTTGCCGATGGAAACGTAGATCTGCTCGAAGAGATCCTGATTTTCGAGCACGGATTTCCAGCATTCGCGCCAGTAATCACCGCCGTTGTAAACTTGAACCAGCAAGGAAAGTTTCATATCAATCCTGTTTCTTTATATACACAGCATCAAGCTGAACCAGAATATTGTCCGCAGCCTGGGAACGGCAGATGTCAAAGACGTTCACCAATTGAAACCCCGATTTCCACAGGAGTTCCATGACCTGGTTGATCCGTTCCGTGCCGCGGTTGAATGCGAATTCAATGATAATGGCGGAAACGTGTCTGGCGAGAAAATCCTTTCCGCCGTTCAGGACGTTCAATTCCGCGCCTTCGACATCGATTTTCAGAAGCCCCATCAGTTTAAGTTTATCTGTCAAAGCATCCAGCGTTTCGACCTGTACTTTCTGCCTGCCGACGATATGAATGTCCGGATTGTCTTTCTGATACTGTTCGGGCAAATCGAACAGCGAATTGGCATACGGGGAAGTCGTGAGGTTGATCTCGGTTTCGCCGCAGCAGTCGGAAACGGCCAGATTGTAGGCGAACGCCCGATCCGGGAAGTTTGCAATACTTTTCTTCAGAATTTCAAAATTTCCCTCCATCGGTTCGATACAGTGTACCGGGACCGCATCAAACGACTGCAAGGCGCAATAAGCAGTAAAACCAGTCGCCGCACCGATGTCCAGGACGAAATCGGGCCGGTAGGAAGGCGGCAGATATTGGAAATGACCCACACGTTTCTGCGGAGGGTTCAGATGGAAAAAATTTTTGAATTTTATCCAGATTTTTCCGCAGACTGGCGGAACGAAATCCCTGATTTGGATTCCGGAAAAACATCTTTTGATAAAATTACTCATGGGTCAACCTCTATTGTTCTCAGTTTTTGGAATCGTTCATACCGATCCCGGTTCGGCCGCAAAATGCAGTTTCCACCGACGAACAGGATTTTGAACGGCCTCTTTACCGCCGCCCGCGTTCGCCGGCAAAAACATGCATCATAATGATTCCCAAATTCCTTTCAGATCTGCTTACAGTTGAAATTTCCGGTCAAAGTTCCATCAGACGCCGGGCGATCCGGTCGGCAACTTGTTCCGGTCCCAAATCATACTGCTGACGCAGGTAAATCTGTTTTCCAACCAGGGAACAATACTGATCCGGCATCCCGATCCGGAGCAAAGGGATCCGGGAATTCTGCAGGGAAACCGCTTCTGCTATGGCTCCGCCAAGTCCGCCGCAAACGTTATTTTCTTCCAGAGAGACCAGCAGTTTCACACCGGGGCCGTAAACAGGAGTCAAGCACGGCAGCGGTTTTATGAACGGGCACGACCATGCAGAAACGGAAATGCCGCGCGATTTGAGAATATCGGCGATCTGGAACACCGAGGAAGTTATTTCCCCGGCGGAGATAATGGCAACGGAGCAATCCGGAGAAGGAATGACCGGGTTCAGCACGGTGATGTCGAAATTTGTCTCCGAATGGATTTTCTTTTCCCCGCCCCGGTTCATCCGCATGAATCCGGGTTTTCCGGTCCGGAGGAAATATTCCATCAACAGTTCCACTTCGACCGGATCGGCCGGTGAAGTTACCGTCATTTCCGGAAGTGCCCGCAAAATGGAAAGATCCTCCGTGGCATGATGACTCATGCCGAGACTGCCGTATGCCATACCGGCGCCATTGGTGACAATGGTTACCGGAAGCCGGTGATAGCAGATATCGTTTCTGATTTGCTCCAGACACCGCAGGGTCGGAAAATTCCCAATGGAATAGACAAAAACCTTTTTCCCGCACAATGCCATGCCCGCCGCGATCCCCGCCATGGTCTGTTCACAAATACCGGTGTTCAGGAACTGATCCGGGAAACGCTCGGCAAAACTTTCAAAAACGCTGTAACCCAAATCTCCCGTGATCAGCATCACATCGCGATCCGAGGCGGCGAATTCCGTTATTTTTTTCAGAAAGGAATTTCTCATTTCAATCTTGCCTCCAATTCGGCCAATGCTGTTTCATAATTCTGATCCAGCGGCGTGGAGTAATGCCATTTCAGCTGATTTTCCATGTAGGAAACACCATATCCTTTGATCGTTTCCGCAATAATGCAATTCGGACGTCTGCCATCACCGGCTCGAAGGGCGGAACGAATTCCCGCATGGACATGCCCGTTGATCACAGTAGTATTCCAGTTAAAAGACTTCCACTTATCGGCCAGAGGTTCCAAGTCCAGAATCTGTTCCGTTCTACCCAGCCCCTGCAGGTGGTTCCGGTCAATGATGACCGTCAGATTTTTCAACTGATGCTGGGCGGCAAACAATGCGGCCTCCCAAGTAGTCCCTTCCTGACATTCGCCATCCCCCAGGATCACGAATGTCCGCGGACGGCCCGCCGCATTTTGCAATGCGAATGCGATCCCGCATCCCGTCGGCAGACCATGCCCCAAGGCACCGGTAGAAAATTCGACACCTGGAACACCGCGGTGCGACACATGACCGGAAAGGAGGCTGCCGTCCTGACAATAACTCATTAGCCAATCCATCGGAAACATTCCGCTTTCCGCCAGCACGGCATAAACCGCCGCCCCCGCATGACCTTTGCTGAAAATCAGACGGTCCCGCTCCGGCCAGTCAGGACTGCCGGCCTTGAATCGCATCGTATCATGATAAAGAACCGCAAGAATGTCTATGACCGAAAAAGCAGAACCGATATGGCTGCACCTTCCCCGGTTGATCATTTTCAGAACATCCAGCCGGACATGATCGGCAAGCATTTCCGAGGTTTCATATTTCATTGCAGCATCCACCCGTTTTATTTTCGCATTTTTCCATCTCGCGGCAAAGATGTATCAAACTGATCAGAATTTTAGAGGACATAACCGTGACCTTCATAACGATTCTCTTTTTTTCTTCTGTAAAGTAGCATAATTTCCGGCGATTGCAAATTCAAATTCAAAAAAACAATTCTCATCGGCAGCCTCCTGGTCCCGTGGTCTGAGATTGCTTTGCCGTTCACGAATTTTCATCAATGCTTCTTTTTTCCGGCATTTCCCGCATCCGGATGCTTGAAACTTGTGATTTTTCTCCTATTACCGTTTCGGAAGGGAACAACAGAGGGCAAGCCATGCGTCTCCAGGAAATCAAGGAAATCGGCCATAACGGGTTTCACAGCGCCCTGGTGCGGCAGTTCGCCGCCAACAGCTTCTGGATGACCGTTGCGCGCTGCGCCTGGATCCTTTCCGCCTTTACGGTCGGCATCCTCGTCGCCCGGAAACTCGGCCCCCATGATTACGGCATCGTCAATTATGCGGTGGCGTTCGTCGGCATGTTTTCCGTCATTGCCAGCCTCGAGGTGGACGGTCTGGTCGAACGCGATTACATCCTGCATCCCGAGCGGCGCGACCGCATCATGGGCAATTATTTCCTGTTCAAATCGCTCACTGCCCTGATCATGCTGGCCGTCCTCGCGGTTTCGCTCTGTTTCATGGCCGACCGCCGGACCGCCGGGTTCTGCGCTGTGGTTGCCACCGGCTATATTTTCTATCCCGGGAATGTCGTGCTGATCGTTTTTTCCGCCCAGGTGAAAAACGAATACAATGCGTTTTCCCAGCTGATCTGCTGTGTCTGCTACAATGCCCTGCGTCTATGGGCAGTTCTGAGCTCACAGTCTCTAATCACCTATGTCATTGCCGAAGCGGTTCCCGCCGGGATGTGCGGACTGGCGGGATTCATTTTCTACTGTCTGAAGTGCGACAATCCGCTGCGCTGGACCTGGAAATGGATAGAGGCGATGGGGCTGATCGTTCCGGCGATCACGCTTTTCCTGACCATGATCCTTTCCAACATCTACGCCCGCACGGACGTTCTGATGCTGGAACATTACGAGGGGCCGGCTTCGGTCGGATGCTACACGATCGCCACCCGGTTCACCGAGAACTGGTATCTTTTCACGGTGATTTTCAGCAGTGTGTTTTCGGTTGCCGTGATCAACGGATTCAAAACCTCTCCGGAGGAATACCGCAAACAGCTGCACCGGTATATCTCCATGCTGTTTTACATCACGTTCCCGCCGGTACTCCTGAGTCTGATCTTCGGTCGGCTGATTATCCGCATCTTATACGGCCAGGCATATATGCCGACGGTCCCGGTGTTTTACATTTATGTGCTGACGCTGGTTTTCTCTTCGGTCCTGAACGGATTCAATTATCATGCAATCAATGAGAACCGGCTGAAGACGGTGGCGGCGGTTTTTTGTTCGGGTGCGGCAATCAATGTGCCGATGAACATGCTGCTGATTCCGCAGTTCGGGATGTGCGGTGCGGCATTGAGCAGTGTGATCTCAATGCCGCTGGGATTTATTCCGGTCTTATGTTTCAATACCAAAGGGAGGGAAGACCTGCGCTTCATTCTGTATTCCATCACCCATCTCCCCAGTTTCAAGCTCAACGAGGAGAAGTGAAGGATGACTGTGGTTACGCTTTTTGTCGAAAGCCGCCCGAGATTTCTGAGCAAAAGCCAGAGCAGGAAACCCAATGCCCGGTTGTTTTTTCAAATCAATTATGTCTGTCCCGGAACAAAATCAGAAATCACCATCCAACCATTCTGAAGGAAGTTTTTCTGACCTCGCATAAGGAATTTTACTTTTAACTTTTGTAAATTACAAAACCTGCAAAAGGGAACGGGAGATGCAAGAAAATCGGAGATTTCACTTGCATTCTTCACTGTAAGGATGTCAATAAAATCCAGTTTTGATACAGGGATATTCTGTTTGAAAGCCTTATTGAAATACCGAATCAGCGGTATTCCCGGGCGCGGATAAATCTTACCGTCTTCCAGAAAAACACAATGCCCGGCTCTTGAACATCTTAACCAGTTCCGGATATACGACATACTACCAGCAGGATCAATCGGAATTTTCCAAAGAGTCTTGATCTTTTCCCCGGCATTTGACATGTATTCACATTCCACAGAATGCTCTTTCGCAAGATTCATCAGTGATTCGTAGTCCAAATGAATTGGATACGGAGTCAGCTGCAGAACAGTGGAGGAATCCCTCATAGCAGACCGGAAATCCTCGTTCATATTCTTTACGAGCAGACCATTAGAAACCAAATTGATCCGCCCGATCGGAAAATATTTTCTGACCATGGGAAGGATTTTCGTCACTTCCGGATTCAAAAGGGGATCGCCCCCAAGAAGA
Source organism: Victivallales bacterium (assembly GCA_045639225.1). GTDB lineage: Bacteria > Verrucomicrobiota > Lentisphaeria > Victivallales > UBA1829 > SIG94. The sequence goes on along the minus strand of JAZUCR010000051.1, from coordinate 2,287 downwards.
TTGATCGACCAGCATTCTCCGTCGTACAATTCGGACAGTTTTTTGAAATCCCTTTCCAACACATTGAAATCGGGGAATTTATGATCAGCTAGAGGTGAAAAATGATCACACCCCTTGCAATTCAGATTACAGTGGTCTGCCAGATGAACTTCAACCCGCAGGAATCTGTGCGTCGAGAAAACCGAGATATTCGCCGGTTGCCAGCGGGAGTGCGGCGTTTCGGGCACCGGCATAACCTTTATTCTGCTGATGAACGATCCGGAAACGGGGATGCTGTGCGGCAAACTGATCTGCTATCGCGCCGGAACGGTCAGTGGAACCGTCATCGATCAATATGAATTCCATCTCCGGCAAAGTCTGTGCAGCCAAAGACTGCAGACACTGATCCAGATATGGTTCCACATTGTAAACCGGAACAATTACCGAAACCTTGACCGATGCCATGAATCCGCCTTTCGAAAATAAAATACCGTCAACAGCGATAATATAACTTTTCAGACCGAAAAAGCAATTTTTCCAACCGATCTTCCGTATCTTTTATCGTGCGTTCCGCATCAGACGGATTTCAGAATGGCATCCTCCAGTCCGGTTTCGATCCGGACCTGCAGCTCCCGCCGGATTTTGGTTATATCCGGAATATAACGCTGCGGCAATTGTCCGGGAACCGGAGTTCCACGTATGATGATCTTACTGTTTGATTGCAAAACCCGTTTCACCGTTTCCGCCAGTTCCCGGATGGAAACTGCTTGATCTGAACCGACATTGTATGATTGCCCGGCTTGCCCCTCCAGCAAGATCTTGAACAACCATTTAACCAGATCGTCCGCATAAAGATACGAACGGAACGGCGTGCCGTCACCTTTGATTTCGATGTCACGATTTTCGAGACAATCCCGGATGAAATTGCCGATGGCGAAATGGATATTGCGGTTCAGATACGGCCCGGTGAAAGCGAAACAGCGGGCGATCACAGTTCCAGTGCCGGAATCCAGACACATCCGTTCGGCTTCATATTTGGCGATCCCGTATTCCGTCACCGGCCGGCAGGGGAAATCTTCCGGGATCCGTTCCAGATCCGGCGGCGGCGGACCGTATGCCGCACCGGAACTGATGTAGAGAAAGCGTTTTGTCCCGCATTGCCGGGCGAAATCCAGAACTCTCCGCGTGCCGGTGAGGATGATATCCCGTTCCACCCCGGGCGGCATGGCCATGGCCGGTGCGGCGGCATGGAAAATATAATCGAATGAACGGTCCGGAAATTGGAAATCGCGGACATCTCCGGTGATGAAATCCACAGTCTGCAAATCGGAAAACTCAGGATTGGCAGCCAGGAATTTTTCCGGATCACGGGAAAGGACGGTAAATTTCAGCTCCGGACCGAATCCGCGTTTGAGCATGGAAAGGATGCTTTTTCCGAAAAATCCGGTCCCGCCGGTGAGAAATATCGAAGTCGAGTTCATCATTGCACGGTTTGCTGTTATCCTTTTTGTAATGTACGTTAGCACACTTGCCCGCAAAATCAAATCTCATGACGATAGAATATTGCAAAAAAATATCCCGCGGGATCATGGTTCGGCTTCACCATCTATCAAAGCGAAAAAAGAGGTCTTTGAATAATTGATTGAGCGTCAGTGGAAAAACAGCAAAAAAACGTTGATGCACTGGGGTTCCAGCTTGAAAAAAAAACAAAATGGATATATATTACCAACTTAAGAACGTATAAAGTTTTTTATCCACCAGATGCCGCAGTCAGCTGATCGTATCAAAAAGCGGGAACAGCATCGGATTCGCTTGGGATAGATTTACTCTTAACCAAACGGGAGAAAAGCAATGGAACAAGGAAAAGTTTTTTTGTCCGCGGAAATCGGGATCAATCACAATGGTGATCTGAATATTGCAAAACGTCTGATCGATGCCGCAGTTCTGGCCGGATGCGATTCGGTAAAGTTCCAAAAGAGAACGATTGACCAGGTATACACGAAAGAGTTTCTGGACAGTCCGCGGGAAAGTCCGTGGGGCCATACCCAGCGGGCACAGAAAGAGGGGCTGGAATTCGGGCAGGAGGAATATGATGAAATCGATGCCTACTGCCGGGACCGTAAAATAGCCTGGTTTTTTTCGGCCTGGGATATTCCGTCACAGGTTTTCATGCGACGTTACAATCTTTCCTATAACAAAGTGGCGTCTCCGGTTCTCAACAATATTCCATTGATCTCCGCCCTCGCGGAAGGGCAGAAATATACGTTCATTGCCTCCGGCATGGGCACCTGGGTGGAGATCGATGCCG
>JAZUCR010000050.1:0-2514 GCA_045639225.1 Victivallales bacterium | reverse complement strand
TTTCTTCCACGCCCAGTTCCACGAATAAATCGTGTTTGTCCAGAAAAGAGGGTTCAAAAATCGCACTTGCCAGCAACATGGTTTCAGCTCCTTGTTTTTGAAATGATTTTTTATGCGAAAAAAATATAACATATTCAGCTTTTTTTGCAATAAAATAAGCGATTTTTGATCCGTTTTTCCGGAAAGTTTCTGCATTTGTCTGACCGGGGTGAAAAATGGGGGTGGAGATGGGCGGATTTATTGCGGAAAAATCTTTAAAAATATGCAATCTTGAGCTTGAAAAATCCTTAATATGTGCTATGTTGTCATATTCGGTTTATCATGTTAAAATATTCATATTTTAAATAACAAGGATGGTAGGAAAAATGCCCCGTTTTTCTGGAAAGTTGTGGAGACTTGCCGCCGCCGCCGCGGCAGTATCCGGGTTGTATGGCACCGGCCTTTGCCGTGCCGATGAAGTTGTCAATTCGTTTCTGGCATCTGATCCGGTCAAAAAGACCCCGGAGTATCTGGCGCAGGGCGAACGCAACGTCCGTTCGGTCGCCGACCAGCTGAAGATGTTGCTTGAACCGGTCCCCGCCGGGCAGAAACGTATGTTGACGCCGCTGCCGGAGCCGGAATTCACCATCATCAAGGGCAATAACAACTTTTCGACTCTGATCTACCGCTGCCGTTATATCCAGGCGAACCGCGCCAGCGTTATTGCCATCGAAAATATGCTGCGCAACGGTTCGGTGGAATTCCATACCGAACAGAATCTGTTGACCATTTATGACAGCACTGATAATATCGAAAACCTGAAAAATGCGCTGCTGGCTATTGATAAACCGCTCCCGCAGGTGGTGGTGGAAGTCAAAGTCGTGGAAGTGTTGTTCGTTGACGGCATGAACCGCAACCTTTCGATCAGTTATAACGACAGCTCCAAGGGGACTAATGCACTGGGGGAAAAAGTGCTTTACAACTCCTCGATGGGGGCGACCAATAAAACCTTGAGCAGTTCCAGTGATCCGGCAGGGATGAATCTGAACTGGTTCCCCTATGTTTCCGGCGCGGAAAGTTTGCAGACCACCTTCCAGTGGGTGCTTTCCGGTCAGGATGCCAAAGTGCTGTCGTCGCCGAATCTGGTGATTTCGCGCAACGAAGAAGCCAGTCTTTCTACCGGTCAGGATATTCCGATCCAGGAAATGAGTACCACGTCCAGCGGAACCAACATTGCCACGACCTTCCGCCGTGTAGGTGTAACTCTGACGCTGGAACCGATGATCATCAACGATAATCTGATCACTTTGCGTGTGGCGCCGGAAGTTTCCACCGTTCAGCAGTATCAGAAGATCAATCAGGGCTACGACTCCTCCACCGGCGAAGCTATCTCCTTCCAGGTGCCGGTGATCTCGATCCGTAATCTGGAAACCACTCTGACTCTGCGCGACGGAGAAATCATTATGATGGGCGGTCTTTACACCAACCGCACCAGTATGCAGGAAGACCGTACCCCGCTGTTGAGCGATATACCGTACATCGGCGAACTCTTTACGGCTAAAAACCGCGAACAGGAAATCGTGCAGCTGGTGTTCTTCATGCGTGTGCATATCCTGCGCCCGGCGGAAAATCCCTCCGGCATCAGCTTTGACCCCGACGAAGTGGCTGAAACCAGCCAGAAGGTCGGCGAAATATTGCAGAATTCGCCGTCGTTCCCCAAACTCAAGTCCACGCTCGAACAGTTGCGCGAAGAGTTTATCGACGAGCCCGAACGCCGCCGCAAGGCCAACGATATCGAGCTGAATAAGCAGCGCGAACGTCAGGCCGCCGCAGAAGAAGAAAAGTCAAAGAAATAATTCAAGGTGGGATCAGAACAATGAAAGCCAACCGGAAAAAATTACGGCTGCTTTTGATATTGGTGATATTGCTGCTGATCGGCGGCGGTGTGTGGGTATGGCTCAAATACACCGCTTCCGGACAGAAAGTCGGCAGCAAGATCCCGGGGATGAAATCCCAGAAGCAAACTGCCGAAGCCGCTGATACAGACAAAACATTCGTGGTCAAACGCGGTACACTTACGCTGGGATTCAGCCAGCCGGGTACCGTGTCGGCACGCAAAAAACACCAGGTCAAGCATCAGGCAAACACCCGTTCGACCATTGTGTGGATCATCGAGGAAAATACCAGAGTCAAAAAAGGCGATGTGCTGGTAAAACTTGATACCACCGATTTGGAAAACCGGATCCTGGATGGTAAAATCGAACTGGAAAACCTGCTTAAAGAGCAGGAAATTGCCATCGAAGCGCAGAAATTGGAAGACAGTACCCAGGCGGCAAACATGAAAGCTGCCGAAGACCGCGTGACCAAGGCGGACGACGCTTTGCGCAAATATCTGCGTATTGAGCGCCGCCAGAAGCGTGATTCGCTGGATTTGACCATTTCCAATGCGGAAGGCAAGCTCGATGATGCCAACGATACCTACCGCAACTACAAGGCCAATCCGGAAACCGATACCGACGAAGAAAAGCAGGAAGA
>JAZUCR010000049.1:0-4664 GCA_045639225.1 Victivallales bacterium | reverse complement strand
GCATAACAGATATGGGGAACGAAGCTCATATCTTTTTCCTTGTGCCGCCGTCCGTCCGTGCGCAGTGCGAAATATTCCGGATGCGTTTTTCCGAAACGGTCTTCGAGGCTCAGGAGATTCAGCGCGTGCATGACCGGGGTATAGGCGGTTTGCATACGCCAGCGCCAGGCGGAAAGGTTTCTTTGCGGGGTCACATATTCGCCATACGGGCTTTTGATCTTTGCTGGGGAAACGTCTTCCCATTTTCCCTTGTAAAATCCGACTAGCCGGATGTCATTGTCCGCACGGTCGAAAATGTCGATTCCCGGCAATTTCAGCGCTTTCCCTTTCGGAATGACCACACCAAGTTCATTCGGGAAGAAGAACCGCACTCCGGCAAAGCGCTCCAGAAAATCGTAAACGCCGAACAGGGTCCCCTTTGCGCTCATCTGAAGCCAGATGCCGCTGCGGAGCGCAGTTTCAGCCGAAACCGGAGATCCTTTCCCTGAACCGGCAATGGCTCTGTAAATCGGGGCGTCCGTGCCGATAATGTAAATCTTTTTCCCGATCCGCCGGATCATGAACGAATCGCGGGTCAGCTTTTTTTCGTCCAGTCCCGCCTGATGCGAATAGCCGTTTACGCCTATAATGAACGAGATTTTATCCGACGACACCGTGTTCACGACTGGAATGGACGTGTTCAGCGCTTTTTCCAGATGCGTTTTCAGTTCTTTGGCTGCGAACTGGGTAATGCTCAAAGCCTTTTGGTCCACCACAATCTCCAAGTCGGAACTTTTCTGCGGAATCGTCAGAATCTGTTTTTCATTGATGCAGATCTTCCGCGGCGGCAGGTTTTTCTTGATGAAACGTTCCCTGCCGGCAAGCGGAGTTCCGCAGACCACAGCCAACAGCAATACAGTCAAAATTTTTCCATTCATGTTTTTTTTCTCTTTGTGAAGAACCGATTTCGAAATGTTTACATATTTGAAGAATATACATATTTTTGACGGCTGCCATTCAGCGTCCGCAGAGAAACAGGAGCTGCATGCATATCCATGAAGAGCGCGTTCACTGTCTGGGAATGCCGGGAATCCAGTGCGTTGTCTGCGGTCGGACTTGCGTCAGATTTGAACGGCCAGGCATTTTCGGAAAAAGTTTTATTCAAAAACCAGCCGTAGGCATCGGCAACATACAGCCAGTTGCTTGGTTTCCTCATCCTGGAGACATTCGTAAAAGGAGCATAGTAGTTCGCTATATAGCTTCTGACATGTTCCGGCCGCGGTTCATACCAAGCAGAGCCTCCAGCTTTTGCAATGGTGCTGCGGATATCTGAAGGACATTGCAGCAGGTTTCCAGGTGTGGATTTCCATTGCGTGGTTCCCGTTATTTTTTTGTAAGGAAGCTTCGCATAAGCAATCATACAGATGCGGTAGATATCCAGAGAAAGAGAATTGTAAGCCGCATAAACCGCATGCCCGGAAAATGACGGCAGACGATATTGGTTGTCCGACAAATACATCGAAACCGCCAGACCCTGCTCTTTCAAATTGCTGAGACACTTGATTGCCTGGGCTTTTTGCTTTGCCTTGTTCAGCGCGGGCAGGAGCATACCGGCGAGAATGGCGATTATTGCAATTACTACGAGGAGTTCTATCAGTGTAAATCTGGAAGTCATTTTACACTTCCAGCATGAGAGATGAAGTGTTGTTTTTGTGATATTCGACATGATTTCCGTCCTTAAAATCTTGTTTTTACAGAACCGGTCTCAAGAGTCCCGGATCTTGTTTGCAGACAACTTGTTTTGGCGCGTCAAAACCATTTTTTGACGCTTCAAATACGACTTTTTTGAAAAAGACAGTGAAAAATATATTTGAGATATTGTGACTCGCCTCCTCCCTGTTGAAATCAAATTATTTGGGCAATTACATTTTCCGCAAAGAAAAATGGTGAATAATACAGGTCCTTGAACGGGATCCGCTCCAATGCCTCCAGAATATCCGGTAATGCCTTTGCAATGATCTCATGATCACCGGACAGCAGAACGATCCAGGCAGCAGCGAGTGCGGACATAATACTCGTTCGCTCGTTCATGACGGCCGGGCAAGTTTCCGACCAGAGACGCCAAAACGCGGCACCGGTGATGTCAACCGCATCTTTCGTATTCTTCTGCTCATGCCAAAGTGAATTCAAAGGATGCCAATCCGGGGTAAAAGCGAGACCGGGAATATACTGCTTCCAACATCCGATCCACTTCGACGCGGTTTCCGCTGTGATCCTTAAAGCATTTCTGATCTTTTCCCTGTATGCAGGATATGCGTCAGCCGCCATGGAAAGAATATAATAATTATGAGCCGAATACCAGCAGGCATCGGCGGGAATGTCCGGATATCCGGCAAATACGACATCTTTTCTTTCTTCAAGGATGCTTTCAAATTCCGATGTCCCGGTTGGCGCTTCATGATCGAGTATCATTGCGGCAAGCAGGATATTACCCATATTACATTTAGCTTTTCCGGCAATATTCCCCCGCTCAAAACCGTTTCTGGCACCGGAAATGATCCAGCGGTTGTTTTTCAGCGCCAAAACTGTTTCGCAACAACGGCGGCGGCAGTCTGCTTTTTCTTCCGGAGAGGAGGCTGCCGACTGTGAGAACCGCCATAATCCCTGCAGGAACGGAATGACCTGGTCCTCGGATGATGCCGGATAAAAACTTTTTCCGTCACTGGCGATTCCGCGTAGTATACAACCTTTGACCGGGGAGCCATCCTGAAGCCGGCACAGGCCGCGGAACAGTGCTTGCATCTGTCGCTTTAACTTTTCAGATGGGAACTTTTCATACAGATCACACAATCCGGTCAGCAGGTCTCCGTTGAAGAACCCTCCGTTCTCGATCGGGGTGTTCCATGCAAATGCGTTGGGCTTATTGGCAAGGCATTCTTCCTGCGTGGGGAGCACGGTTTCGCCGTTCTGTCCGGCATAGTCGTAAAGGATATTTTCCCTGGAAAAAAAACGTCTTTCCAGAATTTCATGAATCCGCTCCCGCAGTTCCAGCAATTTATCCGTGTCTTGTCGAGTCAGCATTTTTTCTCCGTTGTCTGGTTGGCAAAGTCCATGAACTGTTTTGATTCGGGAATGTCGTCGATAAAAACCGGCTGGTATGGAACATATTCATGCAGGAATTCCTTCGGCTTTTCGGCAATGATTTTTTCAAGAAATGCAAGCCGATTGTCCAAAAAGCCGGAAAGATGCGGAGTCAGACGGTAGTACATTCGGTTCAGACGATCACCATCTTTGAAGGAAACGATCCTGACCTTTTTTTCCATTCCGATGCTTTTCAGAATCTCGTAAGTCTGTTCGGGGTAGGCATGCCAGCAGAGGATGAAATCCGGCGGGTTCTTCAAGCAAAGATATTTGGTATGGCGTTCGAGGAGATTCTGATTTCCCGGCATGATGTTTTCCCGATATTCATCGGGAATATCGTAAAGACTGCGGATCCGGTCCCACCGCGTGTTTGCCACGTCCTGATAACCGACCAAATCACAGCCGAACTGCAAGGCAATCCGACGCCAGCCTTTCCCATGGAGAGCTTTGACGACGCTTTCAATTGCCGGAAAGCTATCATGCTCCATCACATGGATAGGAAGGTCGCCGGCATAATGGGGAGCAACGGCGGGAATCCCCGCATAATGCAGCGCCCAGGCGATTTCCGCGGATACGGTATTAAAAGCAAACAACAAACCATCGATTGGAAGGGTCTGCCAGAAATCCGGGTTGCCGCGCAGATTCGGGTTTTTGGTATTCAGGAAAACCACATTGTAGTTCTTCCTGCCGAGGTATTCCTGAATATAAACCGCCGTCCGCCAGGCGTCTTCATCGTAATCCGTCCCGTTCACCCAGAGGATCCCGATCGCATAATGGCGGGGATGTTTTTTAGGCGATGCCACGATGACGGAACCGCGCGGTCCGGGCGCGATCAGTCCCATGTCGGCGAGGGGCTTGACCGCTTTGTTGATCGTCTGCATGGAAACCTGGTATTCGCGCATGAGCGTCCGCAGGGGAGGAAGTTTTTCCCCGAAGGCTCCGCAAAGGATCTTTTTGCGGAGTTCCTGCGTGATCGCAGGGTGTTTCGTTTCTATCGCGGGCATCGTCCGATCTCCTTTAAGTGCTCCACTTGTGCTTTTCACTGTGCTATATTATAATCGAACGTGAAATATTTTACAAGTATAGAGCACTCTTTTTTTTGGAAATAATCTTTTTGCAACACGGCGGCTGTGTTGCGGGAAAATGCCGGAACGGGGCGGCATCTTGCGACATGACATCTGGTTGCACGCTATCGTCAATCGCGGCGGTATTGCCGCTTCCGGAAAATAAAACTGCCGGACAGAGATTTTTCCATGCCCGGCATTCTTTTTCGATTTTACGGAACGCTTTTCAGCGCAGTTTCAGCGAGGCGAGACCGATCAGAGCACAGAGTCCGGCAATGATCCAGAACCGGGTGACGATCTGGGTTTCAGTCCAGCCCTTCTGCTCGAAATGATGGTGGATCGGCGCACACAGGAAAATCCGCTTGCCGGTCAGCTTGAAACTGGCGACCTGCAACATGACAGACACGCCTTCCAGCACGAAAATGAACCCGACCACGAAGAGCAGGAACTGCTGCGCGGTCAGCACGGCAATCATGCCGA
>JAZUCR010000048.1:0-2064 GCA_045639225.1 Victivallales bacterium | reverse complement strand
ACCCGGAATTTCCGGCTGTAGCGCATTTCGAAAAACTGCCCGATGCTCTGCGCCTTGGTTTCACGGAAACGATACATGCAATAGCCATACAGACTCAGCAGCACACCCAGCGGCGTGGTGATCGCTCCCCAGAACGACAGCGCGAATCCCGTTTTGTAATGGACTTCCGCATAAGCCAGCAGTCCGATGATCGAAAGTCCCTCGGCAAGATTGCCGACCGAAATCACATACCGGCCGCAGACCCGGCCCGCCGAAAGGTAAGTGGTGACGTCTTTCAGATACCGTCTTGAATACATGCCCATGTAGAGCACAAACAGAACCGGAACGGCAATAATCAGCCAATCATACCAGAGCATTGCATTTTCCTCCTAGATTAGATCAATTCAATAAATTTTTTTCCCGCGCAGATAAGTTGCCTGGACGGACAAGAGGTCCGACCTTAAAACTGCAATATCAGCATCCATGCCGACAGCCAATGTCCCTGTAAAACCCGATATCCCCAGTTGTTTGGCCGGATTTCCGGAAGCGGCCATTACAGCCTCCAAAGGCGAAAAACCGAACCTGACTGTCATGTTATAAAATGCCCTGTTCATGGTCAGTGATGACCCCACAATTACATGTTCGTCATCCCGTCAGCATTTATTTAATTCCTCATCCCGGAGAATTTTCACATAGCCGTAATCCGCCAGATACCGCAGGAATTTGATTGCATTGCCGATTTTTTCTTCCGACGTTTTTCTGCCCAGCATGACATCGGCTGAGCGTATGGATTCCAGCAGGGAACGTTTCCCGTCCAGCAGTGCGTAATACAGCGGTTTCAGCCGTCCGCCGAAGTAATTCCGTTTTTCATACGGGATCCGTGCCAGACTCCACGGCGTTCCCGGCTGAAGACGTTTGACCACTATTTGCAAAGCGTTTTTTTCGTTCGGAGTTTGCGCAGTCAGCTCCGCATCCGGCAGCCGCAGACCGGCAACTGCTTCCGCGGCTTTTTCGGGCGTCATCAGCCCCGGCATCCAGCCGTTGACCGACAGCAGTTCGCCTTCGGCAAAATCGCAATGCACTTTGCGCTGGTAGGGCGTATCATCCGCATGGCGCACCACCTGTGCACGTGCCAGCCGTTCGAAATCACCCAGCAGACTTTCGTAGTCGCTCCGTTCCGCCGTCAGCAGAAAGGCCGCGAAAACACTGACCAGACAGCTGACTTTTTCCGCCAGGACCCAGTCCACCTCGGCGAAGACCGCATTCGACGAATGATGAAACGGCGAAGGGTCATTTTCCACATACAGCCAGTTGGTCGGGATTCCGAGCATCGGTTCGCCCGCCATCGTGTCGTCCGAAAGATTGCCCGGCCGGCAGTCGATCCGGAGTCCCCGTTCGCATTCTTCGAGGATTTTCAGCATCAGCAGATCGCCGAAAAACGGCAGACAGGCTGCACTCATCCGCCAATGCAGAGGGAGGCCCAAATCCCGATACATGACTGTTGCCGGCATGTCCATATTCATCGCCGCCTTGATATGATGCTTATTCATCGACAGATACGCCAGAAAACCGTAATGCTCAAAGGAAAAGACCACCCGCAGACTCTTTTTGAGTTTCAGTCCGGAATTTTTCAGCATCCGCCCGATCTCGATCCCCGCGGCGACTCCAGAGGCATCATCGGACAGGAACGGTTCATACAGGTGCGCAAAAATCGCGTATTCCTCTTCGCTTTCGCCGGGGATCACACCGGTCACGGTATAGATCTCGCCCCGTCCGATCCGGGCTTTCAGCACGCCGTGCAGCACCACTTTGCGCCCGTTCAGCACTTCATTTTTCAGCATCATCGCCCGACGTGCCGTAATGGCGAAAACCGGAAGCCGCTTGTCCCCTTTCACAAAATACCAGCCCCATTGGCCAAGACCGTTCATCCAGCGGGTGGAATCGGGGTCGCGCCAGCCCTGTTCGAAGTCGGTCGCCACGATCCCCAGCGCTCCGGCGCGCGCAAGCGGCTGGTTGATGACGCCGGACGGCAGGGTTTCGCAGAGGACCCATTTCCCGCGGACCTTTTCCGGATGCGCCGGATCG
>JAZUCR010000047.1:0-3734 GCA_045639225.1 Victivallales bacterium | reverse complement strand
TTTCGACTCGACCAGCCGCGCTTCGCGGCGATGTGCAGGGACGGGCTGTTCACATGATTACCGCATTCACCTGGGCGATCACGATCCTCAGCCTGACCGGGACAGCGCTGAACGTCCGGAAGAACATCTGGTGCTTCTACCTCTGGGCGGTAGGCAACATCGCGTGGCTGGGATTCGATCTGTGGTCGGGACTCTACAGCCGGGCGGTGCTGGATGCCGTGCATCTGGCGTTCGCCGTCTGGGGCGCGATTGCGTGGAAGAAGGAATAAGATTCAATCCTTTTTCCTGTTGAACAGCACAGAATTAACGCCATCAACATGTTCTTTGAGGTCGGGATTGATGTGAGCCCACATCGGGTCAAGAATAAAATCCACACCTTCGCGTCTTGCCAGTTTACTGGCGGGAACGAAGTCACCGTCTCCGGCAACAAGCACAATGGTTGAAACTTGCTTTTTCAGAACCATAGAAGTAATATCAACACCGATTTTCATGTCAACTTGCTTCTGTTGCAAGGCGGGGACAATGTCTTCCTCCGGGTTTAAATCATCTATTGTGATTTTCCGGAGGAGCAAATCTTTTACCTTTTGCGGCTTGATTTGCCAGCTGCAAAAAGAATTGATGTTCAATCGGCCAAGCCGAAGTGCCATTTTACGCAGATTTTTCAGCTTGTCAAAAAGCTCTGTCTTGAACTGGTATTGCGACTGTTTCTGGAAATTGATAAACTTGTTTGTCAACGGATTATGCAAGCCGTTTTCAAACGGGGGACAATCATAGTAAAAGACGCGATATATTTGCTGTCCCAGACGTGAAGCATGACCGGAACAAAGGATTTGGATCATCTTCACGATGTGTTCGACATTTTTGCAGTCATCGTTTTTTGTCAAAGCCTGCAAACGCTTAAGAAAAAAGCCGCCATCGATCAGGATTGCAACTTTTCCTTCTGTCTGATATGGATTATTTGCAGTGTTCATAAAAATCCTTTGCGAGTTAAACAAAATGACCCGGAAATCCGCTTGTGCACTATAAGATAAGCACAAACTCCATTCCGGGTTCGGATGAAGATAATATACTTCGGCTTTTGCTTTTTTCAAAGGAGGAAAAATGTTTTTTTCATTTTTTTGCAAAATTATCCAGCGCGATTGCGTGGAGACGAAACAGCCCCTCGGCGTGAGGGGCTGGCAGGGAACCTCTTACTGTTCCTTGGCGTATTCAAACGCGCCCTTGCGGGTCTCGCTCTTCTTGAAGCGCGGTTCCTCGCAGGTCTTGATTTCGCGGAAGATGCCTCCATAGAGGGTCTGCTCCGGCGTCTTGGCTCCTGTGTGGACCCAGAGTCCCATCTCAATGGCCTTGGCGACCATCTCCTTGCAGTTCATCGGGGCCCGGCAGGTGGCGAGCACCTGAGCGGCGGCGCTGAGCAGGGAGAGCTTCTTCGCCGGGCGGGGTCCGTCTCCGGATTCAGGGGCGGGGTTGACCGCGTGGTCTTCCTCTGCTTCCGGAGCTTCGGTCTCCGGCGTTTCCTGTTCGGCAGGTGCGGCGGCTTCGGTCTCCGGCGCTTCCGGTTCGGCAGGCGTGGCGGCCTCGGTCTCCGGCGCTTCCGGTTCGACCTGCGCGGTTGCTTCGGTCTCCGGTTCGGCGACGATCCGTTCGATGCGTCGGGTCTCGAACTCGCGGCCGGAGGAGCGGCTCTTGACCTTTACGCCGGTCTCGGTGATTCCGGTGACGATGGCTTCAACCATGTTGCGTCCGACTTTGACGATGACGATGGTTCCGGTTTTGACTTCGCTTGCGATGCTCATGTTTTCCTCCTTTGTAGGTTGTTGATGTTGAGCGGGTTTCGCTTGACGGGGCATATTTAACCATGACTTCTCGACTTTATCCAGTCGAATATCGAAAATAAAGGAAAAATAAATGGATAATTCTTTGAAACTCACCGCTTTACAGCTGGATATGCTGATAAATATTCTGAAACGGGCGGGCTCGCGGCTTATTTCCGCAGAAACGCTCGCGAAAGATTTTGAGGCCGGTGCGCCGAAAAACGAAGACGGCACGGTCAATTTAATAGAATTCGCCGCCTGGCTTGTGAAGGGAGATGATGGCAATGCCGATCAATCCGAGTAATATGAGAGTCGTGGATGTCGCGCGATTATTGAATTCCACCAGTCTGGGTTTCGTGCTGCCGCAGGCGCGTCTCTACCGTGATTTCAACCGGGTGGGGTTCCGCATCGCGGCAGCCGAAAATACCCGAAACATAAATCTTCTTAAATACATCGCGTGGGCGTATGATGACAAGCATACCCCGCATGAGGAGACCGGACCGCGTTCCTATGATGAGCGCCGGGACGCTGAACGGGCACGGCAGGCCGAACTTTCTCTTGCCGGACGCGACATCGGAGATCTGCCGGAGGTGGTGAATCCGGAACGGAAGAAGGAGTGCGAACGAAACTTCCAACTGTTCTGCGAGAGTTATTTTCCGGAGACCTTCAAACTTGAATGGTCGCCGGATCATCTGAAGGTCATTGAGAAAATCGAGACCGCAGTTTTGAACGGAGGACTCTTCGCAATGGCACTCCCGCGGGGCGCTGGGAAGACCAGCATATCTGAATGCGCCTGTCTGTGGGCGATGCTGTATGGGCATCGTGAATTTGTCACCCTGATCGGAGCAACGGAAACAGCGGCCCTGGAACTGTTGGATTCTCTGAAGACCGGGCTGGAAGTGAACGAGAACCTCGCAGCGGACTTCCCGGAAGTGTGCTACCCCATCGAACAGCTGGACGGAATCGCAAACCGGTGCGCCGGGCAGCTCTATCACGGAGAACGCACACGGATCACGTGGACCAGCAATGAAATCGTGCTGCCGACGATCAAGGACAGCAAAGCGTCTGGGATTATCGTCCGGGTAGCAGGAATAACCGGTCGAGTTCGCGGAATGAAATATAAGCGGGCTGACGGCCGGAGTGTGCGTCCCTCGCTGGTGATCATCGACGACCCACAGACTTCGGAGTCGGCCGGGAGCCTGGAACAGACCCGGAAACGTGTGCGCGTCCTTGCCGGAGACATCCTCGGTCTGGCCGGACCCGGTCAGAAGATTTCCGGGATCATGCCGTGCACAATTATTCGACCCGGCGATATGGCGGATATAATTCTGAATAGAAACACGCACCCGGACTGGAATGGCGAACGGACCAAGATGGTTTACCGATTTCCGAAAAACATGAAACTCTGGGAGGAATATGCCGACATCCGTTCCGAGGCTCTTCGCACGGACGGAAACTTCGATGCCGCCACCGAGTTCTACAAGGCGCACCGGACCGAGATGGACGAGGGCGCGGAAGTCAGCTGGGAGGCGAGATACAATCACGATGAGATTTCGGCACTTCAACACGCCATGAATCTGAAACTGCAGGACGAGACGGCGTTCCAGGCAGAGTATCAGAACGACCCGCTCCCGGAGGACACCGAGGATGACAGCCTCATGTCCGTGGACGAGATCGCCGGGAAAGTGAACGGACTGGCCCACAATCGGGTCCCGCTTACTTGCGACAAGCTCACAATGTTCATAGACGTGCAGAAAACTTTGCTGTTTTATGTCGTGATCGCGTGGGATGATAACTACACCGGTGCGGTGATCGATTACGGCGCGTGGCCGGATCAGCATCGGCGGCAGTTCTCGCTTGCGGACGCGAACCCGACCATCCAGACCACGTTCCCGAAGGCGGGCTTCGAAGGGGCACTTT
>JAZUCR010000046.1:0-1970 GCA_045639225.1 Victivallales bacterium | reverse complement strand
ATCATTTCAGGATTTTGCGCAATTCCGGCAGGATGGTGTCCGCGACGATCCGGTTGCCCGCCGCATTCGGATGATTGGAATCGTTCCAGAGGTCGCGACGTCCTTTGGGCGTGATCCCGCACTGCATGTCCGGCACATATTCCGCATGGTATTTTTTGACCAGTTCACGCTCGATGAGCGCGATTCCTGCGGCGTATTGTTCCAGCGGCAGACCCGCCCGGTCGAAATCGAGTACTGTGCCGGGCGGCAGTTTTTCATTGCCGAAACAGCTGATGACCACGATTTTCATTCCCGCGGCCGTGCAGCGGGAAAGAATCTCTTCGTAATCTTTTTTCAGCTCGTTGAGCGTGCGCTGGCGCCGCCAGTAATCATTGGCACCCAGTCCGATGATCAGGTATTGCGCATGATGGTGAAGCACTGCCTGATCCAGACGGGCCAGACCGCCGCCGAGCGTGTCGCCGCCTTTGCCGCTGTTGATGATCCGGTATTCCGGCAGCGATTGCTGCAGCATATCCGAATAACGGCCGCCCGGGCCGCCGCATGATGTCAGACTGTCTCCGAAACAAACGATTTTCATTTTTTCCGCTCCGCATAGTGTCGAAAGAATACAAAATCCGAACATGGCGATCTGAAGAATACGTGTCATAACTGCCTGCCCCTGAAATTCTTTTTTCTGCAATATAGCACCGCAAAACGGATTTGCAAACGAGGGGCATGATTTTTCGGAAGCCGGCCGTCCGGACAAAAAAACGGCGCGGACCGTGTGAAGAAATCCCCCTCTTCACTCGGCCCGCGCCTCCACTAGGCTGACGGAAATCAGTTGATTTGACGCAGAACTGAAATCATTTTGGCCGCCGGATACTGTGCTTCCGCAATCTGACGGGCCTGGGTCGGGGTGTTCGCCGTGATCGTCACGTGCAGACAATGGCTGTTGACCCACACATGGACTTCATACGTGTGCATGTTATTTCTCCTTTCTGTCGGTTGGTCGGTTGAATGGAAACTGCCGGAAATCAATCCTGCAGATATTTCTTTCTGTTCATGATGAACGTTTGTCTGGCCTGCTGTCTTTCCTTACCGGACAGCTCTTTCCCGGTCAGTTCCCGATACCTGGCTTCGGCTTTGGTATCGCCGAAACCTGCCGCACAGGCATACCATTCGGACGCCTGCTGCCGGCCTGCCCGGCCTTCTTCCCGCACGCAATACTCTGCCGTTTTCACCATGGCACGGGTATCGTAGAACGCCGCACATTTTTTCCAGTATTTCCGGGCCTCATCGAATCTCCCGTCGCTTTCCGCCTGCAATGCTTTCATCCCGCAGTCACGCATGGCATAAAAACCCGCCAGTCCGATCGGAGGAACATATTCCGGATCGGTCAGACTCCGGATGAAATCCCCGGCAAAGTCGCAAAATTCCTGCACCATTCTGCCCAGTCCGTAAATGATCCACAGCACCGCCAGGAACGGCATCAGCAGAATCGCTCCCGCAAATCCGATGATTTTACGAAATGTTTTCTTCATTTTCAGACCTCCTTGGTTTTTTCGTTCAGACAACTTATTTCCCCACCGTCATGACCTGATCCACCAGGCCGTATTCGACCGCATCTGCAGCCGACATGAAGAAGTCACGATTGGTATCGTGCTCGATTTCTTTCAGGTCCTTGCCGGTGTGATGGGCCAGAATCCCGTTGAGCATACTCCGCAGCCGCAGGATCTCCTTGCTCTGGATCTCGATATCCGCCGCCGTTCCCTGGGTCCCGCCCCACGGCTGATGGATCATGATCCGGGAATGGGGCAGGGCAAAACGCTTGCCCGCAGTTCCCGCCGCCAGCAGGACCGCTCCCATGCTGGCGCATTGGCCGAGACAATAGGTCTTGACATCGCACGAGACGGTCTGGATCGTATCGTAGATGGCCAGGCCCGCCGTGACGGAACCGCCGGGACTGTTGATATACAGACTGATGTCCTTGT
>JAZUCR010000045.1:0-3501 GCA_045639225.1 Victivallales bacterium | reverse complement strand
ATATTTCAGCACCGGGATCTTGACCAGGAACGGGATGCCGACAGTCTGTTCCACATCCTGTTCGCGGACATAGCTTGCCAGCAGTTTTTCGGTTTTGAAACCGAGCGTGAGTTCGCCCGAGACCGTGCTGGTGTTGCCCAGTTCGTCGCCCCGGTTGCTTTTTTCCGTTACGGTTTTGGATGCGAGTTTGTAGGCGAAGACCACGCCGCCGTTGTTTTTGGCGTAAAAGGCTTCGGTCGAGGGGATCTGTCCATTGGCTTTGATCTCATCCGGAGCCGCACCGAAGCAAATCACCGGATTGAAGACGTTCAGTGTGAGCGTGCTGTCGCCGCTTTCCACAATACTGCTTTTGTCGTCGTCATCCTTGCGGATGTTTTCATAGCCGGGCGTCAGCGTCGCGGTGTAGATTTTCGGCAGATGCGTATTCAGCGCGGGATCGTCGTAAACCGCCGTATTGACGAAAGACAGGTCGGCGTGCGCGGCGAGTTTCGCGTTGCCGGACTGCTGGAGGATGCGGACGAAACTTAAGTCGAACTGCGGCGCCGTGAAGAAGGCGCCGTAGCTCCACGAGGTGGAGAAGTTTTTCGTCAGATCCGCAAGCTTGTAGGCTCCGCTGATGAGCTGCCAGATCGCTTCATTGGAGAAAACCTTGCCCCCGTCGAATCCGGCGGAGAAGATGTCCAGCCCCGGACCGTTTTTCCAGGCAAGGTAATCCAGACCGATGTCACGCAGTTTGCTCTCGCGGATCTCGTAATAATTCAGCCGCAGATTCACCTGCGGTACCGGACGGTCGAGATATTTGACCCACGCGAGGGTGATCTGCGCTTTCTCATTGTCATCCTTCCAGTAGATCGTGTTGGTGTCCTGGTTCAGGAAAGCGCGGCCCTCGGAGGTCCGGATCGTGCCTTCATTGATGAGCCGCACGATGTCCTCCGCCGCCCGGTAGTTCGGGATGTAGGTGATCCTCGTGATGCCGGTCCCCTCGATCAGCGAACCGCTTTTGCCCGGCTTCCCGGGCTTGTCCAATCCTGCAACGAGTTCATCCACATACGGGATGAAATCCTCGCCGGTGGAAACGATGATCATCTGCCGTTTCGCCTGCGGGTAGTGGACCCGTTCCACGTTCGAACTGCGGCTGTAGCGTTTGACCGCCGCATCGACGAAGGGATGGACGTCGGCCGCCTTCAGATGCTTAAGTTCGTAAACCTTGCTGACGATCCGGATCTGTCCGTCGTCCTGAAGCAGACGGATGGTTCGGATGTCTTTTTCCTCTTTTTCCTGCGGCGGTGCCCCGTAAAGGAGACCCGTTCCCGCGATTCCGACCGCCAATGCAACGGCGGTTATGATTTTCTTTTCCTTCATGTTTTCTTTTCCTGTTTGTGATGTTGCTGTTTTGAGATTTCAACTGTCAAGTCATTCCGTAGCCTGTCACATACAACATCGCATTTGAAACACAATGAATTTCGGGATCAGGGCGGAACGGCTTCTCTGGGAGGCTCGTGCTTTCATTTTTTCTTTGATCTTTCTCCTCTGTTTTATACACTATTAAAACGATAGTGTATTAACGATTAAAAAAATAGAGCTGATTAAGCTCAAATTCCCCTAATATACATCCAATGAAATCATTTGTCAAGTCGATTTACAACAAAAATAGTAGATTTTTAAAAGAAATTATTAATCAGCCTCGATTTCAGGGTTTTTCATCTCCTTTTCCGGACAGGGAGGTCAGACAAACGAGTCGATCACTACATATTTGATCGTCTTTCAGCAACATCTGCAGCAGCGCCAGGGAGGGGAAAGACAACTTGGATTCACTGTTTCGAGCATGATTCCGACAACGAGCCGGGAAAGCAGAAAAACAAATAATTTATGTCACATCCTGCACAAATCTTTGATTACTTCACCCGCAATGATCAAACCGGCCACGGAGGGAACAAACGCGGTCGATCCGGGGATATCACGGCGTACCGTGCATTTGCGCGTACCGGGCGGGCAGATGCAGTGATTTCTGCAACTGATCGTCGGATCCTCCAATGGGCGTGTCGGCACTTCATCCGAATAGACAACCTTCAGGTGTTTGATCCCGCGTTTCCGGCATTCCTTTCGCATGATCTTGGCCAGCGGACACATGGAAGTCTGATAGATGTCCGCTACACGAAACGCGGTAGGGTCCAACTTGTTTCCTGCTCCCATGGCACAGATAATCGGGATGTTAAAGACCTGTGCCTGCTCCACCAGCGCCAGTTTTCCCGTTACCGTATCGATGGCATCCACGATATAATCAAACTGGGAAAAATCGAACTCCGCCCGGGTTTCCGGCATAAAAAAGGTTTTGAACGTTCTCACCTGACAATCAGGGTTGATTTCCTTCACTCTTTCTTCTGCTGCATCGACTTTATATTTCCCGACGGTTTTCCGAGTGGCGTGCAGTTGACGGTTCAGGTTGGTCAGGCAGACCCGGTCGTCGTCAACCAAATCCAGAGCACCGATGCCGGAACGGACCAGTGCTTCAACCGCATATCCGCCCACGCCGCCGATTCCAAATACAGCTACCCGACACATTGACAGTCGATTCATTGCTTCGGGGCCGAACAATAACTGTGTCCTGGAAAATTGGTTCAGCATAGTCGATCCATCTTTTTATCAAAAGTCAGTCTTCATCCGGAGATTCCGGCCACGGCGGCCAGACGAAGGAGTCGATCACGACATATTCGACCGTCTTTCCGCAGCACCGGCCGCAGCCGCCGCATGATGATGCGGGAGGATCGGGACACCTGCGGCAGGGACATCCCTTGCCGCAGGGTCGAGGCGGGATTGTGCTGGCTTCTTCGGGCTCGTTCATATCCGCTTGTCCCAATTCTTGAAGACGACCTCCTGATGATTGCGGCGGATCGCCGCGTAGATCTCGGCGGGGTCGCGGGAGTCGTTGAGCGTGAACTGCGCTACATCCTTGTCCGCCAGCACGGCGTAGCCGCCGGGCGTCACCCTTGATCCCGCGCTCATATTGTCGGCGGCGCTTTGCACGATCATGTCCCGGAACGCGGGGGATTCCCGCGTGGAGACCGTCATACCGCTTTCCGGAAAGATAATGCGGAACGCGAGCATCATCTGTTCGAGGTCGTTTTCATCCACGGGGTGTTCGGGTGTGAATCCGCCGCTCACGGGCGTGATGCGCGGAAACGCGAACTGGATTTTGCTTTCGTAGCACTCCTTCATGAGGTAGAACGCATGGGCGCCGAGACTTGCCGCCTCGGTCCGCCATGGAGCCAGCCCCAGCAGGAAGGCGATCCCGAGCGTGCGGAAGCCCGCTTTGCCCGCCCGGAGCTGGGTCCATACGCGGTAATCGTAAACGCTCTTCGGGCCCGCCGGATGCAGATACTTGTAAAGTTCCTGATCGTAGGTCTCCTGAAAGCAGATCAGACTCTCGAATCCCGCCTCGAAAAGCTTGCGGTAGGCAGCTTCATCCTGCGGCGCGACTTCCAGCGAAAGGCACGAGAATTG
>JAZUCR010000044.1:0-4199 GCA_045639225.1 Victivallales bacterium | reverse complement strand
CCCATGGCACTGTCCAGCGCCGCCGTCGGCTCGTCCGCCAGCAGGATGCGGGGCCGGTTCGCCAGGGCGCGCGCCATCGCCACCCGCTGCTGCTGTCCGCCGGAAAGTTCCTTCCGCATGAAGTGAAGCCGGTCGCCGAGCCCGAACTGTTCCAGCAGTTCCGCCGCGCGTTGTTTTGCCTCCCTGCCGGAGACATCGTTGATTTCCATTGCCAGACGCACATTGTCCAGCGCATTCAGAAACGGCAGCAGATTGGCCTTCTGAAAAACGAATCCGATGTTTTTCCTGCGAAAAGTCCGGATGTCGGTCCGGCTGCCGTTGTCGAACACCGTTTCGTTTCCGATGACGATTTTTCCGGAATCCGGCTGACGGATCAGTCCGAGCATGGTCAGCAGCGTGGATTTGCCCGCGCCGGAAGGTCCGAGCAGAGCGGCAATCTCGCCCGGGTTCAAGGTCAGCGAAACCTGATCCAGCGCTTTGACCGAGATGTTTCCGCGGCCGTAGGTTTTGCAGAGATTTTCGGCAATAATGGCAGGAGTCATGACAGCACCTCCCCGGCATCGGTCCGCATCGCCTTGATCACCCCGGCGACACTCGCCAGAACGGAAATGGCGATCACGATCCCGAAAAGGAGCCAGAGGTCGAAGGACACCAGCACCACCCGGCGGGGAAAGTAAGGATAGACCCACTGACCGAAAAACCGGGCAATGCCGAATGCCAGAACCCCGATCAGCAGTGCCTGCTGCAGGATCATCCCCACGATGACCCCGTTGCGGGCTCCGATCAGTTTCAGCATGGCAATGTCATGAAGTTTGTCCAGCGTGAGCGTGTAGATGATCAGGGTCATGACCACGGTGGAGACGGTGATCAGGATGGTCCGGAACAGCAGCAGCTGTCTTCTGGACCGGGCGACAAAGCCGCTCAGCATGATCTGCCGCTGTTCATCGGAAGTGTAAGCGGAAATGTCCGGCAAAGTGCGCAGTTTCCGCAGCACTTCGGTCGGATCGAAGCCGGGACGGATTTTCACCAGGACCGCGCTGATCTGCTGTCCCGGCAATGCCGCCGGTTTTTCGGATTCGCTGACGAGCGTTTCCCGGTGGTCCACGGAAATGCTGCCGTAAGCCATGCGGTCGAACCGCCGCAATCTGGCATTCCGTTCCCCGCGCAGGGCCTCCGGAGGGAGGTCATTCCGGATCGCCAGCGCATCGTTCAGCGAGACGAAGACCATGGAGTCGCCCGAAGGGGAATTCATCCGGTCGGTGATGCCGACCACCTGGTAGGTGTCCTTGCCCAGCTTCAGGCGGGTCCCCAGCGGCAGTTTTGCGGATTTGTCCGCCAGCATTTCATAATGTCCCGCCTGAAGCGCGCGACCCCGGATAATCGGCAGCCATGCCCCGGAATCGGGCAATCCCTGAATGGTCAGTCTCAGCACCCTGCCCCGGTGATCCCGCTGGACCGCATGGGAGATGAAAGGTTCGGCGGACCGGACTCCGGCCACGGCGGCAATGCGGTATTCCATGTTGCGGGGGATTTTGGAGATTTCGGCGAATGGTCCCTTGGTATCCCGCTGCACCACCCAGATATCCGCGCCGGAACGGTCGATGATCAGCGTCGCCTCCTGGATCAGTCCCCGGTAGATCCCGCCCATACCCATCACGACGATCAGCAGCAGACTGATCCCCGCCGTGGTAAGGCAGAAACGTCCCAGATTATACCGGATGTCACGAAAGGCGAGGTTCATCATTTTCTGATCCTGCGTCCGGCATGGGAAAGATGTTTCTGCGGATTCAGGATCACCCGGTCGTTTTCCGTCAGACCGGAAATCACCTCGGTTTTGTCCTTCGTCTGGATTCCGATCTTCAGTTCCCGTTCCGCGATCTTCCCGCCTTCCTCGACAAAAATCACGGGGGTATTCTCCCGCCAGCGGATCAGCGAGGTGGGAACCGCAACGCAATTCTTTTTCTGTCCGGCTTCGATATAGACTTCCAGCCGCTGTCCGACCGCCCAATTTTGCGGGAGGCGGTCGATTGCAATATCCACCCGGTATTCGCGGGTCTCGCGGTCGGTTTCCCGCGAAGTGCGCCGGACTTTCCCGGGAAAACGCACGGTCGGGAGCGAGCGGAAAACCACCTGCGCTTTCTGTCCCGGGTTCAGAATGGAGATGGCCGCTTCATCCACCCAGACCGAAGCCCAGATCTCGGAGGTGTCGATCATATCCATGATGGAAACGCCGGGATTGACGATCGAGCCCTGTTCGCGGTTCCGCCGCACGACCAGTCCGTCAAACGGCGCCAGCAGTCTGGTTTCCGCCAGTTTGCTCCGGTAGTAGTTGATCTGCGCCTGATGCCGCGTGAGGCTGACTTCCATTTCCAGTTTCTTCTTGTTTGCCTGTTCCAGTGCGGCGGCCGCCACCAGAAACGCCTCCCGGTTCTTGTCGAAATTCGACTGCGAATCCGCATGGCTTTTCAGCAGACGTTCGCTTCGCTGGAAGGCGGCACGGGCATATTCCAGACTCGCCTTTACCGAAGCGATCTCGGAGTCGATCCGGTCCAGCCCGGCACGGGTGACCGCCATCTCCGCCTCGGCGACTTTCAGCTGCTGCATGATGTCTTCCGACGACATGACCGCCAGCAGCTGCCCCGCCTTGACCGTATCCCCCTGGTCGGCGTAAAGTTTTACCAGCAGACCGGTGTTCTGCGGACTGATCGCCACGCGCGTCTTGGCTTCCAGCGTCCCGGTCCCGAAGACTGTTTTCACCAGCTCTTCCCGGCTGACAGCCCGGGTTTTCGCGGGAACGGGGGAGAATTTGAACCAGTAGAGTCCGGCTCCGGCAATCAGGATGACTGCGGCCAGTTTGACCAGCATTTTGACTGAATGTTTCATACAGGTTTTTTCCCTTGATTATGACATTTACACTTGCACTGACCGTGGTTTGCACACCCGTTGTGCGGCAGAGCGGGCAGGGTCGACAATTCCGAAAAATACGCCGCCAGCTCCTGAAGCATTTCCCGGCGGACATGGTAATGCATGGAATATCTCTTCTTTTCACCGTAAAGAAGTCCCGTTTTGCGCAGCACGCGCAGATGCACCGAAATCGTCGGCTCCGACACGGCAAAATGACGGGCGAGCGCCCGGACGCACATCGTCCGCTGGAGCAGCAGCCGCACGATCCCCAGCCGGGTCTCGTGGGACAATGCTTTCAATACCAATGTTTCATCCATATTCGCCTCCTTTGCGCATAATATATCACGCTTTAATCTGATTAGCAAGTTGACTAATTAAAAAAAGACAATGGAATATATGTACGAACATCGCAGAACAATTCATCGCAAGCGGAGATCGGAGCAATCCGGCCGCCTTTTATGCTTTCAATAGCGATGTTCGATCTACCCGGTTTTCATTGTCCACGCTGAACAAGTTTTTCCTGCAGGCGCTCCAGAAATTTTTCCGCCGCTTCGGAGAAGATGCGGCTCTTCTTCCAGACGATGTCCAGTCCGACTTCCAGTTTCGGATTCAGCGGACGGAAACACAAATCGCTTTGACTGGTCCGGTTGATCAGCTTGTCCAACCCGAGCGCGCAGCCGACGCCCTTGCGGACCAGCAGTGCCGCGTTGAAAATCAGGTTGTAAGTCCCCGCGACCTTGACGGAATCGCCCCATTCGCCGAACCATTCGCCGATGGGTCCGGTCAATTTTTCGTTGCGGAGGATCTGCTTCGACAGCAGAAGCGGGACATCGGCAAGGTCCGCCGGGCGGATGGTCTTCCGTTTCGCCAGCACATGGTCCTTCCGGAGGATCAGCCCCCAAGTGTCCCTGACCGGAAGCGCGAGGCTGTCATAGCGGGAAATATCCACCGGTTGGATCAGAATGCCGAAATCCAGAGTTCCCCGGTCGAGCCGTTCCATGACATCCTCGGCGTTGCCGCTGTGCAGATGGAACCGGACCTGCGGATGATCGGAACGGAATGTGCTGATGATTTCCGCCAGCAGCGACACTGCCTCGCTTTCGCCGCACCCGATGTAGATGTCCCCGGAAACGGAGCGAGAGTTGGCGTAAAATTCGGATTCCGTCTGATCGACGATCTCCATGATCTCTTCCGCCCGCTGACGGAGCAGCATTCCGTCCCGGGTGAGCGTGACATGATGACTGCCGCGCACAAAAAGTTTCCGTCCGAGCTCGTATTCCAGATCCTGCAGCTGC
>JAZUCR010000043.1:0-1527 GCA_045639225.1 Victivallales bacterium | reverse complement strand
TCTCCTGTTATCTGGATCGGTTACGCTTTCAAGGAACGGAACGGCAGGACGAAATCGGCTTCGGTGAAACCGTATTCATCGAGTTTCCGTTCCATGCCTTCCCATTGGTCCAGCTTCGGATGAGCCGAATGCTGGTCGTTTCCGAAAGTGAATTTGACGCCTTTTTCGCGCCAGTCGGCCATGATCTCCCACCAGCGGCGGTTGTAGGCTTCATCCCAGCTGGTCAGCCAGCAGGCATTGACCTCGGCCGGCTTGCCGTATTGTTTCAGCGCGGCGGCGATCTCGTCGTTCATGCTGTCGGGCACATGCAGCAGGGACTGGTAGTTGTATTTGCTGCGGTCGCGGTTGAGGCCGATCCAGTTGCAGCTCCAGAACGAGAGACCGTCCCAGGGATGCGCCAGGACATCGACCAGCGGATGTTCGATCAGGAACATGGTCTGCCGGAAATAATCCGCGATCATCGGTTTTTCTTCCAGCGGCGTGTAATTAGGCTTATGCACACCGCCGACCACCAGTTCGATCCCGAACTCGCGAATCTCGTCTTCGGTCAGATCGACCGTGAGTTCGCCGTTCGGCGGTCCGTCGAACATGATTCCGTCGATCGGAGTCATGGTCTGGAATCTGCAGCCGTTGACCGTGGTGGTATAACAGGAAGCGTAATCGCGTTTCCGGATCTTTTCGCATTCCCATTGAGTGGCGCAGGTCACCTCGATCCCGAAATGAAAACCGGGGACCGGGCCGAGTTCGAGAAATTCCTGTCTGGCGGCGGCGATATCGGGCAGATTGAACCGGGTATGCAGGTGATCGGTGAGCACGAACTCCTCCACCCCGAGTTTTTTCATATCGGCAACGATATCGGCCACCGACGCGCAGGCGCTGTCACAGCTGTTGTGCGAATGGATATGCAGATTCTGACGGATTTTCATGTGGCGAACTCTTATTTGAATCCAAGCACGTCCTGCATGTCATACATGCCGGGTTTGGCGTTGATCAGGTAACGGACCGCACGCAGGGCGCCTTTGGCGAAAGTATTGCGGCTGGATGCCTTGTGGGTGAGTTCGACCCGTTCGCCGTCGGCCGCGAAAAGCACGGTGTGGTCGCCGACGATATCACCGCCGCGAATGGAATGCATGCCGATCTCGTGCTGGGTGCGGGCGCCCACGATCCCCTGACGTCCATGCCGGATATCCTGGTCGTAATCCCAGCCTTTGACGCCGGTGACGACTTCGGCCAGACTGACAGCGGTGCCGCTCGGGGCATCTTTCTTTTTGTTGTGATGCGCTTCGATGATCTCGATGTCGAAACCGTCGGACAGGGTCTGCGTGGCGATTTTGGTCAGATAGAACAGCAGATTGACGCCGACGCTGAAATTGGTGGTCTGGATGATGCGTGCGCCGCCGTCGGCGAGTTTGCGCAGTTCAGCCTTGTCGTCCGCCGTGAGCGCGGTGGTGCCGATCACGATGGCAAGGCCCTTGGCCGCGGCCATTTTCGCATTGCCGATCACGTCGCCGGTGCTGAAGTCGATAA
>JAZUCR010000042.1:0-5824 GCA_045639225.1 Victivallales bacterium | reverse complement strand
CTCTGGACTGCGACGCCCTAGTTTTCGATTTGCGGGAAATCACGCGCCTGGTTGAGTATTTCATTGTCTGCCGTCCGCTCGTTGCCGACGGCAGCCGTCTGACTATTTCTCCGGAGATTCGCGTGGAACCGCACGGCACCGTGGCGGAAATCATCCGCAGATCCGCTGCCCTGTTTCCCGGCGGGATGAACTTTCCAGTGAATGCGGCAAGTAAGATCATCATGGAACCGGATGCTGCCGGTTCCGGATTCCAACATAAACCAAAAACGGAGGTTAGGAAATGATGTTTTCAAAAAATGGCTGCATCAAGGCAAGGTTTTGCCGTGTAAAGACTTTCACTCTGATCGAGCTTCTGGTGGTGATCGCGATCATCGCGATCCTCGCCGGAATGCTGCTGCCCGCGCTGAATTCAGCTCGGAACAAGGCGAAGACCATGAGCTGTCTATCCAATCAGAAGCAGCTGATGTCCGCCATGAACATGTATCTTTCGGACTACAATGACAATTTCGACATGAGGGCGCACGGCCCGGAAGTGACATGGACCCCGGCCAACTCCAACACCCAGTATGGGACGGCGTTCTGCACGCTCGGCTATCTGAAGCAGGGAAATGTCTATTTCTGCCCTGCCATGGAAATTTCCAATGTCAATTCGCCGGATTGCAGCACTTTGAATTTCCGTAACTACACCATCGGGATGCGTGAGATGCACGGTTATTCCACACCAGCCAGTTTGATAACTGAAACGTGGTTCGCCGCCGTTTTCAAGCGGGTCAAAAGCCCGTCGCGTTATTTTATTTTCGCAGATACCACGGCGGACAAGGCAAACCTGCGCAGAAGATCGAATCCCCGCGCTAAATTTTATTCTCTAGACGATGGTTATCTTTCCGTTTATGAAGCACACAATAAGATCCTGAACAGTGCGTTCTTAGACGGACATGCCGCTTCCTCATCGGGTATGGAATTCATCGGTGATACGATCCGGAGCTGGAAAGAGACCACGGGCTCCAATCCCGGCGGGCGTGCTTATCTGGATTATTACGGGGTGAAACACGTTACCTCCCTTTAATCATCAAAACAGGATGAAAAGAATGAAAAAAATGTTTGCAGTCATGGCGGCACTTCTCGGTGTGGCACTGTCCGCCCAGGAAATCCTCGAACAGTTGAAACTCCCGGAAGGGGAGAACCTGCTTGCCAATCCGACGTTTCAGGAGAACCCGGACAAGCCCGGGCTGCTTCCGAAATGGACCGGCAGAAAGGACATCCGGTTTTTCTGGATCGAGGAGAACGGCAGGAAGATCCTGCGCGCGGAAACGTCCACGCCCGGCTACCATCTCGGGATCAATCAGCAGGTCCGAACCCTGAAGCCCAAGACGGAATATCTCCTTTACCTCGTCGCACGCGGAAAAATCAGCGACGGTTCGGTCACGATCCTTTACCACGAGGGGAAGATCCCCGGACGGAAAAAAGCAGTGTTCGCCCGCGGCGGCGGAGGCATGAAGAAAGATTTTCCGTGGCAGCTCTTCCAGGTGAAATTCCGGACTCCGGCAGATTTCAAGGGCGGTGTCTGTTCGCTTTACGCCGTTTTGTTTTACGGCACCACCCAAATCGACATCGCGCAGGCGGGACTGGTCGAATGCAAGCCGAAAGTGCTGTCTTCCCCGCCGAAGGGCGCGGCGAACCTGTTGAACAACCCCGAACTGAAAACTTCCGGCCAAACCCCTGGCTTCCCGTATGACTGGAACATGGATTTTACCGAAAAGATAAAATCTTTCCGTTATGAACGGGACAAAAACGGCAGCGGCATCGTGACACTGCTTCCGCCGGTCAAGCCGAAACTTGCCAGCTGGGGAGAAGACACGGTAGGTCTCAACCAGTCCGGACTGCGGCTGAATCCGGGGAAAAAATACCGTTTCGGCGCCCTGATCCGGACGAAAAACCTCAAAGCTCAGCGGGCGGGACTGGTCGTTTACAACTATGCCTGGACTCAGGCAACCGAAATCCCGCTGCCGGAAAATACCAACGGCTGGGAACGGGTGGAAGGCGATGCCGTTCTGCCGAAATCCCGCGGGGAGGAATATGCATTCGCCGCATTTACGGTCGGATGCACCGAGGGTGAAGTGAGCATAAAATCACCCTATCTGATCCCGATGGACGAAGCCGCAGCAGCGGACGTTGAAAACGCTCCGTTGATCCATTCGCTCCGGCAGATCACTCCGGTCGCCCCGCTGCTCGCAGAAATGTCCGCGGAAAAGCCTGAAATGACTTTTGCTTTCCGTTCCGTCCTTCCGAAGCCGGAAACAGGCTATGAATGTCGGGTCAAAATCAAATCGCAAGATGCGAACAAGGTCCTGGCACAGGGTGTCTTCCCCCTGAAGGAGAACCATATCCGTGCAGTGTTTCAGAAGCTCGCCCCCGGAAAGATTGTTCTGGAAGCTGCTCTGATCGACAAAGCGACTGGAAAAACTTTTGCCTCCGGCAGTTATCAGGCGGCACTGAACGCTCCGGTCAAGCTTTCCCGTCCGCCGGAAAAGCGTTTGAACATGCTGACGCAGCGGCTGCTGACCGCTGATGTGAAGGACGGCAAATTCCTCTTTTCCGCGCCGCGGGACGGATGGGTTTACATTGCGCTTTCGGCAGGGAAAACCGGGACGGAAGTGAAGCTGGACGGAAAGGTCCGGCCGGTGATCAAAGCTGTGGCGGACCGTCCGTTCGAGACTCTGCGGCATGTCACGGAGGGTGACCATACACTGGAGATCGCCGGTTCCGCCGGAGGCACGCTCATCGTCAACTCCATTCCGGAAATTCTGGTGGATTCCTATCCGCGGGCGGACAGAAACAAGCAGGAAGGTCTTCATCCGGATTATCTGAAACACTGCCTGTTTCCCAATACGACGACTTTCGGGTATGGCTACCGCTGGCGTAAAGGACAGCTGGAGGAACTCGCCGTTCTGGGCAAGGAAGCGCGGCAGCAGACCATGCACCTTGTCACCCGCAGGGTGCGGACCCGCTACGAATCTCCTGACGAAATGGCAAAACGGTTTGCTGCAATGGACCAGCAGGCGAACGAGGTCATCCGGGGAAATACGTTTGATGAGATCTTTATCGGCGAGGTGCCGGCGAAATGGACTTTCACGCAGGCGATGCAGCGTCTGACCGGACGTGCGATCCCGATGTATGTCTGGTCCTCCGGCACGAAATTCGACATCAACGGACTCAATGCCGCATATCTTTCCTCCGTCGTCAACAATGCCGGCGGCAAAGGCAGATTCCTGTTCGAATGTTACGCCCGGACCCAGCCGGATGAAAAAACGGCGGATCTGTATCTGGACGATTACCTGAACGAAGCCATCCGGCGGGCGAATCAGCTGATGCCAGGTGCGGCCAGGTCTTCGCTGATGATACTCGGCTGCTATACCATCGCGGGAGGCTACTGCACCGACACGTTTGCGGGACCCGACGTCAAGGCGTTCTGGAACAGGGTGTTTTACAAGTGGGCGAATGACCCGGAGTTCAAGGATTTAGCCGGAGTCGGGCTGTATGCATGGCATCACGGCAATGAGGAAAGCCTCCGCTGGGCGACGAAACTGATCCGGCACTATGTGATCGAAGGCAATACGGAGGACCTTGCCGCCAAATACGGGTTCAAGTATCTGCCCGGACACCTGAAAAATGGCGACTTCACGGAAGGACTTGCCCATTGGAACGCATCCGGATCGGTGAAAGCCGTAACCGTCAAGGGGCTGGGGCAGCGTTATCAGGCAAGACGCTGGTATCCGCCCTCGATCGGCGATACCGCCTGCCTGTTCACCCGCTCGGACAAAGCTCCGAATACGCTCACGGCAAAGATCGTCGGCCTGACGCCGGGGAAACAGTATGTGCTGCGTTATCTGCTGGTCGATAATGCGGACGTCAAGGCCAAAAAGCCCTCCGGTAAAAAAATCCTGCTGCGTGTGAAACTGGACGGTGCGCAGGATATCACGGCATCTTCCCCGGTGGCGAAATATCTGGCTCCCGACGGAGTCAATATCCGCGGCTATGTGAACAATGTCGCGGTGGTTTTCAAGGCGGAAAAACCCGAAGTCGACCTGACCTTTTCCGACTGGGCCGACGACTCCGCACCGGGCGCGCCTGCCGGACAGGAGATCCTGCTGAACAAGGTCAGCGTGACCCCGTATTTCACTGAGACTGAATACTGAGATCCATGCAGAACGCATTCGATCGGAAGGAATATGCAAATATCCTTCCCACTCCAGAATTCATTCGTTTTTTCTTGTTTTTTTCTTGAAAAACTGCAAATCTGCTGGTAAAATACTTTATCAGCATTAACTCGCCGATTTGGGAACGGAGTCGAATTTTATGAAAATTTCCCCGCCGGCAGCGGGGATTGCAGGAGAGAAGGAAAATGCAGAATCAACAGCTTTACTACAACTGGGACTGGACAAACTCGCCGAAAAATCTGATCCCGCATGTCATCCGGGAATTTCTTGACAACGGTGCGGATCATTTCGTTTTTACTGCATACCTGCTGAAGCAGGCGCTGGAGAACCCGGACCTGATCGGCGAACTGAAACGGCTGGAACAAGAATTCAACATAAAATTCGGCGCCATGCATGCACTTTGCGGAGGGAATGCGGCCTTGAATCTTCCGGATAAACCCCTGCGTCCGGAGATGCTGGAAAAACATATCCGCTCCCTGCAGATCGCTTTGGAATTCGAAGTGAAAACTTTTACCGTCCACTCGGATGCATACCACTATGTCCATTTGCATTATCCGGTCGAAACCCTGCGTCCGTTCTTTCAGGAATCCCTGGAAATCCTGTTGAAGCATGCGGAAAAATACGGCATTGTGATCGCAATCGAAAACAACTATGAAAAACCCAATTCGGCCAAGGAAATCACCGCCATTGCCGCACCCTATGCGGGCAGTCCGTTCCTGGGATTCTGCTACGACACCGGCCATGCGAATATCATGGATCCGGCACCATGGAAAGACCATGAAATGTTCAGCAAAAAATACGATGATCCCAATTTCTGGTCATTGTCCGAAGAATGGTGGGAAGGCATCGAACTGGAAGCCGATGCGGTCGACAAGATGCGGGACAACATTGTCACCTGCCATATCCACGATAATAACGGCTATAATGATCTTCACGGCATGCCGTTCGACGGGACCATCGAATGGTCACCCCTGATGGAAAAATTACGGTCCTGTCCCCGCATGATCGAATTCCAGACCGAGGTCTGCTTCGATTACGGCCTCAATTGGGCGGGGCCGCTGATGGCACCGCCGGGGGGCTATTCCATCCGGCGGTTGACCGATACTTTCCACAAGCTGGGGTTCTGATCAGAATTTGACGACTTTGCCGGTTTCGGCGGATTCGATCATGCCGAGACAGAATTCCATTGCCCGGATGGCGTCTTCCGCCCCCGCGGAGGGTTTTTTGCCGGTCAGAACACAATCGACGATCGCCGCCATTTCATTGGCATACATGCCGCCGGTGATTTTCTGCTGCAGATGGCCGAGGATACCATCGTCCACCTCGATTTTGGTTTCGGCACCGCCGATATCGTAGAAAGACAGGCCCTGCTGGTCGGACAGTTTCAGAGCGCCTTTTTCACCGTAAACAGTGATATAGGTATCGGAAGGACCGCCGCGCAGCCAGGAGCATTCCAGATTGCTGATGTAATTGCCCTCGAAAACGGCTGTGGCGCTGACGTAATCGCGCGGCTGGGCCGTGTCTTTGGACAGACGCATGGCCTGCGCGTAAACGCTGACGGGCTTGCCGACAATGTAATTCTGCAGGTCGCAATGGTGCGCGAGCAT
>JAZUCR010000041.1:0-2327 GCA_045639225.1 Victivallales bacterium | reverse complement strand
GGGTTCGACATGGGCTCCCGCGGCACTCCGTATTCTCTGTATTCTCTGTAATAAAAGTTCGCGGATTCCGGACAGACCATCTCCCCAGTTCCACAGACGTGATACACTTCGGCACAGAAATTATCTGTTTTCGTGATTTTTCATTTGACTTTTCATAAAATATGGTTATATTGGTTGATGTAAACGGTTACATTTTCAGGATTCGTCATGCTGACCATACGGGAAATCGCGAAAAAGACAGGCTTGTCGACGGCGACCGTTTCACGGGCGCTGGACAGCCGTTTCGCCGGGAAAGTGAAGGAATCGACCCGGAAACGGATCATGGCCGTTTGCGACCGCGGCAATTACCGTCCGAGCATTACCGGCCGTTCCTTTTCGATGAAGAAAACCTATAAAGTCGGCATGATCTTCGGCAGCATCGAACGGGATCTGGGCAATCCGCTGTGCGGACTGTTCATGCGCGGCGTCTGTGATGAACTTCAGAAGACCGGCTATACCGCCATTGTGCTGCATGCGGCGCCTCCGCAGGACCGCGGGGTGATCGATCTGCTGCGTTCCCAGGTGGCCGATGCCTATATCCTCGGGACTTCCATGATCTCGGAACCCGTGCTGGATTCCGCGCTGCGGTCGGATACTCCGGTGATCTCCCTCGGATCGGCGGGACAGAATTGCGGTCTGACGGGGGTGCGGCGGAATCTGGAACCGGCCTACCGCGATATCTGGTCCCGCATCCCCGCTTCATGGTCGGGCAAGATTGCTTTCTGTCAGGCCAGGATGTCCATGGCGGATGATAAATTCTCCGTTTTACGGCGAACCGCTCCGGCGGGGTTCCGGTGTGACCGCATCGGGCTGGAATTTCCCTGTCTGGATTTCTGTTTCGACCGGTTTTCCGCCCGGACCGCCGCCATGTCCATGCTGGACCGTCTGACCGGATATAAACTGCTGTGGTGCGGTTCCGACTTGACCGCGCTGGGGATCGAAGACGCTTTGGAAGCCGCCGGTCTGACGGTCGGGAAAGATATCTTTCTCATCGGCAATGACAACCTGGAAAATCTGGCGGGCGGGACCGGTATGCGGCCGTTCCTTTCGACCGTGGACGAACACATGGAAGAATACGGGCGGCTGGCGGCGGCTCAGGCCATGAGCTGTATCGGCCGCAAAACGGACGAACCGGTGATCCTCGATGCGGATTACATCGTCCGGGACAGTTTCCCATACGAGCCGCGGAAACATGTCCCGTCAAGTGGATTTGATTCTGAATGCCATGGAAAGAAATATCAAAAATGCTGAGATTTGATTTTACCATAAGGAAAGGAAATCGATCATGAGAAGAGACACGTTGTCGGCGGAATTCATCAAGCAGACTGAATCGAAAAGCGCCCTGGCGGGGCCGAAGGAAGTTCTGGAAGCCGCGCTGCCTTTTGCAAACCTCCGGGTCGCGCCCGGAAAGGCCGGGCAGGAAACGGCGGAGGAATCGGCGTTCGCCCCGGCAGCCAAGCTGAAAGATACCGGCTTCCTGTTCGATCTGGAATCCTATGCGAAGCCGGGAGAACCGCTTTTCTTCCGTGCCGATTTCGAGGTCAAAACTCCGGGCAGATTCATTGCGGGCATGGGAGCCGACTGGTTCGCGGTCGTCTGGATCGACGGCAAGGTCGTGCTGGACTATTCCAAAGGCAATGAGACTTATCCGCCGAAGGTCACCAACCACCAGGCCGCCGTGGAACTGACTGCCGGACGGCATGTGCTGGACATCCGTTTCATCCGCGGGGATGCCACGGCTCAGCTCTGTGTCTGCATTTGCCCTGCGTCGGTGTTCGACAATGCGGTCTCGTCGGCTGACTTCAGCCGGACAATCGGAAAGGTCAATCCGCAGCTTCACAACAGCAACTCCGCGCCGGATATCCACATCCGCTCCATCCGGAAATACGACGAGGAGCTCCGGAGGATGAATTTCGGAATGTCGCGCACCCATGACTGGGCGCTCTGGACCGGCGGGCAGCGCATCATCGACACGCATTTCATTTTCCCGCTGATGAAGCTGGATCCGAAAGATCCGACCAACTACTATTTCGACGCTACGGACGAAGCGCTCCGGGTTTGTCAGGAAGAGGCGGGAATCAAGATTTTCTACCGGCTCGGAACCAGTATCGAACATACCGAGGGACGTCATTTCAACACGCTGGTCCCGGACGATTTCGATAAATACGCGGAAGTGCTCGCCGGGATCGTCCGCCACTACACGCGCGGCTGGGCCAACGGCTTCCATTACGATATCCGTTACTGGGAGATCTGGAACGAGGCCAATCTGGGGCCGAAAATGTGGTGCG
>JAZUCR010000040.1:0-1704 GCA_045639225.1 Victivallales bacterium | reverse complement strand
GCGGGTTCCTGTTTCACCACGGCATCGCGCACCAGTTTCTGGAAGGATTCCGCCACGCCGACGTTGTCCATGGACGCCATCAGGAAATGGCTGTCGCCGGAGCTGAATGCCACCGCCACGGTTTTCAGCCGGGAGTGGATCTCTTTGGTCAGACGGACATAATACTGTCCGGCCAGAGAAATGGATTTTTCCGTTACCGGAGTGATATCCGCTTCACTCCATCCGATCATGATTTTACTGTTCATAATATCAAACCTTTTGTTTGGTGTTTTCAGATTTTGACCCAGCATCCGGATGTCGCCGAGGCTTTGACTTTGGCGAGCAGGTTCTGAATGCAGACTCCGTCTGCCAGCGGAGCCGGGGCGGGAGTGCCGTCCGTGACGGCCCGGAGGAACGAATAATAGCAATGGATATGTCCGCGCATCCAGCCGATCACCGCTTTCGAGGCGGGGAAGACGGCGGGTTTGGCGTAACGCTGTCCGCAGTCGATTGCGGTCCAGCCGCGGATGCCGCCGAACGGAGCGCCCGGAGCCGTATTGTCGTAGAAATACAGCCGGTCCAGATCCATGGCCTTGAGCATCAGCGCGCCTTTGGTGCCGTGGATGGTGAACGTGATACCGTCCTCGGTGCCGGTGGCGATCTTGGAGGCGGGCACGGTGCCCAAGGCGCCGTTTTTCAGCCGGACCATGGTGATCATGTCATCCTCCGCATCTACCTTGACCATTTTGGAAGGATCTTCGGCGGAGGGCCGTTCCGGATAGACGATCCGCGTGGCGGCGGAAAGCGAATCGAAATCGCCGAGCAGATAATAAAGCAGGTCGAAAATGTGACTGCCGAGGTCTGCGGCGACTCCGCCGCCCGCCGCTCCGGAAAGTTTCCATTTCAGCGGCGTTTTCGGATCGGCGCTGCCCGAATGCGGGAACGAACCGTGGAATTCCAGAATGTCGCCCAGCCGGCCCTCTTCGATGAGCTGTTTCGCCCGCATCGTGGCGGGGAAGAACCGGTATTGGAGCGTCATCTGGGAAATGCCGCGGTAGGTTTTCAGCGCGTCGGCGATCTGCGCGGCTTCCCGTTCATTCGCGCACAGCGGCTTGTCGCAGTAGATATGCTTGCCGTGTGCCATGGCGGAGAGCAGCTGCGCCAGATGTTTGTCGTTCGGCGAGGCGATATCCACCACATCGATGTCGGGATTTTCGGTGATCTGCCGGAAATCGGTCACCGGCACGGCGCCCAGCACGGACGCGGCTTTCGCCGCCGTTTCCGGACGTGAGGTGCACACATGGGTGATCTCCGCGGAGAAATCGCCGTCGTCATAATACAGCGGGATATCGCGCACCGCACAGGCATGGGCCCGGCCGATATAGCCGAACCCGAGCAGTCCGATCCTGATTTTTTTCACGGCCGGTTTTCCTTACAGGGCCACGGTGGAGCTGTTCTTCCAGCTTTCCAGGGCGGCGGTGAAGAGTTTGTGGGAGAGGGCCGCTTCTTCCGGGGTCACGCAGGAGACGAATTTGCCTTTCGGCTTGCCTTCGGTGATCTCGGTGACGAACGACGCCCACATCTGCAGGATGCTGTCGGTGAAACCGAACTCGAAGATGCCGCCGGTGATGGTCTTGAACGCGGTCTCATAGCCCATGTCGATCTGCTGGAGGGCCTGGTCGCCGCCGTTGTATTCGAGCAGTTCGAGACGCCGCGGGTTCTTGC
>JAZUCR010000039.1:0-2090 GCA_045639225.1 Victivallales bacterium | reverse complement strand
TCATGAAGCTTTTCGAAGAGCTCAATCAGGAAGGGATCACGATCATTCTGGTGACCCATGCGACCGAAGTGGCGGACTGCGCCAAGCGGACGATCCATATCCAGGACGGTCTGATCGTGAGCGGAGCTTTCAGCTGAGGTGGACCATGGGCAGAAGATTGCAGAACACCCGGGGAAGAAGCAACCCCTACGACTGCAGTGTGGATCTGCACGGCATGTATTCGCAGGAGGCGATGGAGCTGGTCGCGAAAATGATCAGTTCCCATCCGCGTTCCAGCATACTGATCATCCACGGCAACGGCACGGGCGTGCTGCGCAATGCGGTCCGCGGGGCGTTGAAAGCGCATCGCTTCCCGACCGTCCGGGATTATTTTTTCGGTGAAGATATCGGTGCGCCCGGTCTCGACGGGGCAACCGTGGTTTATACTTGAATCAGGAGACAGATCATGTCATTATGGAGAACGATGCTGGTGGCGCTGGTGGCGCTGAAACGGAATCCGACGCGGGCTTTGCTGACCGCTCTGGGCATAGTGATCGGGATCGCGGCGGTGATCGCGATGATGGAGATCGGCAACGGCTCCTCGCGGGCGATCCGCACCTCGATCGAAAACATGGGCGCCAATTCCATCCTGATCATGCCGGGTGCGCCCCGGCACCCCGGCGGCGTCCGCCAGGGTTCCGGCAGCGGCGTTTCCCTGACCCCGGAAGACTGTGAAGCGATCCGGCAGGATTGTCCGAACGTGGCGCTCGCCGTCCCCATCGTCCGCGCCTCCGCCGTCCAGGCCGTCGTCGGCAATAAAAACTGGAACCCGCAGCAGTGTTACGGCGTCGGGCCCGATTATCTGAAGATCCGCAACTGGGATCTGGCGGAAGGACGCAATTTCACCGACCGCGAAGTCGAAAGCCGCGCCCGCGTCTGCCTCGTCGGCAAGAAGATCGTCAATGAACTCTTCGGCGGCGAATCCCCGGTCGATTCCGAGATCCGGATCAAGAACGTCACGTTCACCATCATCGGCGTGCTGAAGGAAAAAGGCGCCAACATGATGGGCTTCGACGAAGACGATGTGGTGCTCGCGCCGTGGACCACGATCCGGCTGCGCATCACCGGTCTGAAAACGGGGACCGTCTCCAATACCACCAGTACGGCTTCGACCTCCCCGAGTTCGCTTTATCCCGCTACCGGCGTGGCATTCTATCCGGAACAGGCGGACAATCTTGCGACCGATACGCTGCTGATCCCGAAATTCGCGCAGATCGACCAGATCATGCTGACCGCGACCGATCCTAAGAACGTCAACAAGGCGATCGCCGAGCTGACGCAGGTCCTGCGCGAACGTCACAATCTCCGCCCGTATCAGGAGGATGATTTCTGGGTGCGGAATTCGGCGGCATTCATGGAAACGCTTTCCGGCACCAGCCGGCTGATGACCAATCTGCTCATGGTCGTGGCGCTGATCTCGCTGGTGGTCGGCGGCGTCGGCATCATGAACATCATGCTGGTGTCGGTGACCGAACGCACGCGCGAGATCGGCCTGCGCATGGCCGTCGGCGCCCGTTCGCGCGATATCCTGAAACAGTTCCTGGTCGAATCGATCCTGTTGTGTCTGGTCGGCGGTATCGTCGGCATCCTGCTCGGCCGCGGCGCCGCATTGATGGTGAAAGTCCATCTCAAGTGGCCGATCGAACCCAGTCCCGAAGGCATGCTGACTGCGGTCGCGGTTTCTGCCGCCGTGGGGATCATTTTCGGTTTTTATCCCGCGTGGAAGGCATCCAAGCTCGACCCGATCGAAGCATTGCGCTACGAATAAGGCAGGCGGAGGCCCGTTCTCTGCATCGGCGGCTGCGCACGTCGCTTCGGTTTCCGCGCTCTTCGCATCGGCGGCCGCGCACGTCGCTTCGGTTTCCGCGCTTTCTCCTATAGGTCCTATAAGTCTTATAGGTCCTATTTAGTTCGCGCCGCCCCGCGCTCTCGCACGGCCAGCCGTCTTCCTGCCTTCCCATTCGGCTTCACTCTCTTGCCCCATACGTATCGCGTCAGTGGAACTGGGGAGATGGTCTGTCCGGAATCCGCGAACTTTTATTACAGAGAAT
>JAZUCR010000038.1:0-5360 GCA_045639225.1 Victivallales bacterium | reverse complement strand
CGGTAAAACCGTGATGATCGGCTTCAATCTGCGCCACAATGCAGTGCTCAAACGGCTGAAATCCATCGTGGAATCCGGGACGCTCGGCCATGTCTTCATTGCGGAAAACCGGGAATTCTACGATGGCGGACGAACCTATATGTCGAGGTGGAACCGGCTGTTCTCCAAGACCGGCGGACTCTGGATCCACAAGGCCAGTCACGACTTCGATATTTTCAACTGGCTGCTGGGGTTCCCGAAACCGCTGCGGGTCAGTTCCTTTGCCGCTGTCAACGTGCTGACGCCTGCAGGCTTCCCGTTCGAACTGGAAGCCGGTCATCAGCCCGGTCCGTCCTGCAATGTCTGCTA
Source organism: Victivallales bacterium (assembly GCA_045639225.1). Taxonomy (GTDB): domain Bacteria; phylum Verrucomicrobiota; class Lentisphaeria; order Victivallales; family UBA1829; genus SIG94. The sequence continues at coordinate 5,012 of JAZUCR010000038.1, read as the reverse complement.
TTACAAGGACAAATGCAAAGACCGGTATCTGCTCTCCGAAAAAGGTCTGAAACTGTGGGGCCCGGAAGCTCAGGCTGTGGACGGATATGTCAAGAACCTCTGCATGTATCTTTCGGACAAGGACAATCACGACAACGGTCTGGCGATGGTCGAATATGAAAACGGGATCAAAGTGAGCCTGTTCGAAACGTTCATCGGCAGCAAGAGCGACCGGATCTATACCATTGCCGGCGACCGCGGGATCGCGGAAGTCAGCCTGTCCAACCGCACCATCACGGTCACTCCGCGCTGGGGCGGCGAGATCGTCACCTACCATGTGCAGGAGGAAGAAGGCGGCCACGGCGGCGCCGATCCCCGGCTGGTAGACACTTTCTGCAAAGTGCTCAAAGGTGAATTGACTGCTCCGTCCACTGCGGAACACGGTCTGCTGGCGACTGCCCTGGGACAGGCCGCAGAGATCTCCCGGAGAGAACACCGCATGGTCGAGATGTCCGAACTGCTCGGATGATCCTGCTGCAAATGCAGCATCGGGGGAACCGGAGCGACAAGCCGGACAGGCCGATATGACCGTGCCTGTTCGGCTGGAATTCTCAGATGCTTCCGATTTGGCGGACGCATTGCAAAAACCGTATCGCGTCAGCAGAGTTGGGGCCTCGTGTGAAACGGATACGCTGACGCAGCATGAGACATGGTCCGGCGAACAGTGGTGAATGGGTATATTGGGTGTATTGGGTATAATGGGAACGGCCGGCATTGCCGGGCTTCCGTCGGAGGAAGTGCGCGAGGTCAAAGTCGCGGGAATGGCAGTCCACCATCACACGTAGAGCGCGTTATCACCTATTTTGCCCATGTCACCCATCCTACCTATGTTCGCGTTCTCCTGGACCGGACTGACCGATTACAAAAACAGGTCAAAAAAAATAGAAAAATAATTCCCCCCTATTGACACCTGAGGAAAGGCGATTATATTATTTCCGACACCGTTTTTATTAACCGAAAGGATGATCAGAATGAAATTGTCGATCCGTGTTGCCGTCGGTCTGCTGATGGCGTCTTTGCTGCTTCCGGCAGCCGAACTGAAAATCGCCGAAAATGGAGTCGCCTGCGCAGGGATCCTGGTTCCGGAAAAAACGAAACCGGTGGTCGAACTCGCCGCGAAGGAACTGGCCGCTTATCTGAAAAAGATTACCGGCGCCGAGTTCACGATCGGCACCACCAGCAAATTCAAGACCAATTTCAAGCTCGGGTTCGGCGATCCGAAAGGACTGGAACCCGAGGAATTCATCATCCGCACCAACGGCAATGACATCGAGATCTTCGGTCACGACACCAAACTGAAGAAAGTTTCCGTGTTCAATCTCTATTACTACTGCAATCAGAAAGGCACGCTGCAGGGCGTTTATTATTTTCTGGAACTGCTCGGCGTGCGCTGGCCGGTCCCCGGCTTCGACCATGTGCCGGAACAGAAGACTCTGGTGCTGAAACCGCTCGATATCCGGTTCAAGCCGTATTTTCGCGACCGTCAGATCGGCAGCTCAGCCTACCGTTTTTTCGACCGGCATCCGGATGGACCTGAATACTGCAATAACAATGATGAAGCGATGATGTGGTATCTCCGGGTCGGCGAATCTCCTCGTCAGGTGGTCATGGGCTGCCATTCCGAACGCGCCCTCGGTCTGTATCTGGATCCGGAATGGAAATCCGATGTCACCCATCTGCAGCTGATGAAAAACGGGAAGCGGGATCCGAACCATTCCTGCTGGACCCATCCCGATCTCAAGCAGGTTTGGATCAAGGCCGCCGACGCTTATTTCAGCGGCATTTCCCCGCTCGAGGCCGGATTCAAATATACGAAAAAACCGAAGAACAAATGGCCGTTCCCGTTCCTGATCCCCAGTGAATTCATGGTTGACCCGATGGACCACGGCGGTTCGAACGACGGCCGCTGCCGCTGTGAACGCTGCGAGGATTACCGCAAGAAACATCCCGGACCCGATGACACCGAGATGCTCTGGGAAGTGATCGGCGATGTCGCCGATTTCGTCGCCAGAAAACACCCCGGCGGCTACATCACCACGCTGATCTATTCGCCGAAACGCCAGGTTCCCACCCGGAAACTGCCGCACAATGTCCGCGTCCGTCTCTGCCTGAGCGGACCGAAGATCCAGCTGACCCCCAAGACCTACCAGCTGCATCTCGAAACCATCAAGACCTGGCATAAAGTCACCGGAAACAAAGTACCGCTGTGGACGTATCACTGTGTCGGGTTCGGCAATGCAATGCCGCACATTGTGGAAACCTATCCGCATCTGCTCAAATCCTATATCCATGCCATCAAAGGCTATGCCGACGGCATGTATATGGAAACCCACAGTCTGAACTACACCCGCAAACTGCTGGATACCTATTTCTTCCATCGGCTGATGCGCAACCCCGATCTGGACATCGACAAGGAACTGGATGAATATTTCCGCGTTCTCTACGGTCCGGCGCATAAGGAAGCCCAGCAGTTCTACGATGAACTGGAAAAAGTTTTCGCCGATTTCTGGCACAAGAGCGAAGCCATGAACATCAAGGCCGGACTCGATGCTTTTGCCAGTCCGTGGCGGAAACGCGATTTCGAGATGCAGAAAAAACTGTGGACCATGGCCTATACGGCGGAGAAAATCGCCGAATGGGGCAAACTGGTTGCCGCAATGGAAAAGAAAACCGAGGGCACCCGCTATGCCAAACCCGTCAGTCTGCTCCGCAAATATATTTACGACGGCATGGTCAAGCAGCGCCAGCTGATTTTCGGCAAGGAAGAATTGCGTGAAAAACTGAAAATCACCGCCGCACGGGTTGCTTCCGGTTCTGCTCCGACCGAAGAACAGTGGAAAAACGCTCCGGTCCATCCGCTGATCCCCGCCCGTCCGTATTATGACAAGCTGCAGGGCAAAGGCCGTTTCCAGCTCATCTCCAACGGCGAGACGCTGTTCCTCCGTGCCGAAATGGACGAACCCCAGATGAAAAAGACGGAAGTCAAGCCGGGTCAGAAGACCGGCAGTCAGGATATCTGGAAAGACAACTGCATGCAGGTTTACATTGCCTCGATGAAGGACAAGTTCATGTGGCAGCTGATCGTCAACGACCGCGGCCACTGGAGTTCCCGCCGGATCAATCAGGGTTTCGATGACTGGATCCAGATGCCCGGCTGCAAGGTGAACGTGAAACGGGAAGCGAAGCGCTGGACCGTCTACGCCTCCATGCAGCTGAAAACGCTGAATCCGTCCAACGGCGAACTGCGTCTGAATATCGTCCGCGAACGCCATGTCAAAGGCATGGGCAGACAAGGCGTCGAATACAGCACCACCTCGCCGCTGGCCCTGTATGGTCTCTGGCAGGATCCCAAACATTTCGCCACCGTCACCTTTGCCGAATAATCCATTCGGCAGATATTTCGATTGGAGACTTGTATGAAAAAAATACTGTTTGCATTCGCTGCTGTTCTGTTGTTTCTGGATCTGCCGGGTTCCGATTACAAGGCCCTGATGAAACAGGGGGCAGCGGCCGTGAAAAAGAAGAACTTTGCCCTCGCTCAGGAGAAATATTCCGAAGCTTACGGCGCCGCCGGAAACGCCGAGGAAAAATATCAGAACGTGATTGAACAGGCCCGGTGTCTGTCCGCGCTGAAAAAACAGGACGAACGGAAGCAGCTGCTGGAAAGAGAATTGCGGAAGCCGGAATATCTCCCGTCGCAGAAGCAGCAGATGCTGCACCGGCTGGCCTCCCAGTACTTGTGGGGCAAAAATTACGATTATGCACTGGATAAACTGAACCTGGCTTTGAGCATAGACGGCGGCGTGGATGTTCATTCCGTTCTTTATTTTTCGCTCTGCCATCATGCGTCCTTGATCTATTACCATAAGAAAAAAGAATATGAGCCGATCATCCTGCTGATGGAACCTCTGACCGACCTCTGTCAATATGACGTGAACCGGATTGTGGTCTACACTATGCTGGGGAATGCCTATGCCAAGCTCAACCGCACCGAGGATGCCGTCAAAAATTACCGTCTGGCCATCAAACTCGGCAAGCAGATGAAAACCGACACTTCGAAACTGGAACAGGAACTCAGGAAACTGACGAAATGAAAATGAAAACCGGTCTTGTGTCCGGTCTGCTTCTCGCGTCGTTGCTGATTTTCGGCGCGGAGCTGACGATCGCAGAAAACGGGATCGCCAAAGCTGGCATCCTGATCCCCGAAAACGCGAAACCGGTGGTCAAGTTTGCCGCGAATGAACTGGCCGATTATCTGAAAAAGATTACCGGCGCGGAATTCACGATCGGCACTGCCGCAAAATACCCGACGAATTTCAAACTGGGGTTCGGCGATTCGAAAGGACTGGAGCCCGAGGAATTCATCATCCGCACCAATGGCAGTGACATAGAGATTTATGGACAGGACTCGCCCGACCGGTTCTCCACTTTCAGTTTCTATTACTACAACAACCGGAAAGGCACGCTGCAGGGCGTCTATTATTTTCTGGAACAGCTCGGCGTGCGCTGGCCGATTCCCGGCTTTGACCATATTCCGGAACAGAAGACCCTGGTGCTGAAACCGCTCGACATCCGTTTCAAACCCTATTTCCGCGACCGTCAGATCGGCAGCAACGCATACATATTTGTCAGAATGCATCCGGACGGACGGGAATATTGCAAGGACAGCGGCGATGCGATGAGATGGTTCATGCGGATCGGCGAATCTCCGCGGCAGGTGGTCATGGGCTGCCATTCCGAACGGGCGCTGGGCCTTTATCAGGATCCCGAGTGGAAGTCGGATGCCACCCGTCTGCAGATGACGAAAGACGGCAAGCGCAATCCGCACCATTCATGCTGGACTCATCCGGATGTCAGGAAAATCTGGATCAAAGCCGCCGATGCTTATTTCAGTGACATCTCACCGCTCAAGGCCGGGTTCAAATATACCCGTAAGCACCAGGATAAATGGCCGTTCCCGTTCCTGATCCCCG
>JAZUCR010000037.1:0-15688 GCA_045639225.1 Victivallales bacterium | reverse complement strand
CGCGGCCGGACGGTTTGCCGCGGCGATGAAGGACCGTTCATTTTCGGTCAGCAGAACCCTGAACAGTTCCGAATTCGAGATCGGTTTGTGCATGACGCGTCTGCTCCGGGAGGCCGGAGTCGATCTGCTGTTCTACGCCACGCTCACGGATGCCGAAACCGAACAGGGAAAGATTCGTTCGGTCACGGTCTCCTGCAGCGGAAAAACGCTGAAGTTCGAGGCGGAATCCTTTGTGGACGCCACGGGTGACGCGGTGCTTTCGCGTCTGGCGGGGGTGGAGATTCTGCCGACCAGTCCGGAAGAATCAATGACGAAAACCGTGCTGTTCCGCGTGTCCGGGGTGCATGATTTCGACAAAGCGAAGCTGCTCGAAATTTTTCCGAAGCTGGATTTTCCGTATCCGTATCAGAACCGTTTCATGGGAACGCCGGTCGGAGACGGCAGCGAAATACTGCTGAACCTGACCGCGGTTAAAGGGGATGCGCTGGATCCGTTCGATCTGACCCGCATGGATATCGAACTGCGGGAACAGATACCGGTCATCGTGGAGTGGATCCGGGCGAAACTGCCGGGCTTCGAGAATTGCCGTCTGACGGCGGTCGCACCGGTGATCGGGATCCGGGCCTCGTGCAATATCCGGGGCAGAAAAGTGATCACCACAACCGATTTGGACAACGGGACTGCGACCGCGGAACCGGTGGCAGTCGGGAAACGCAGTTACGGGGAACATTATGTGAATTGTTTCGACAGTCCATGGCGGAAGAGCACCACCGGCAGCTATGAGATCCCGTATGGGGCGCTGCTGCCGGAACGGATCGACAATCTGAGCGTCGGCGGACGGTGCATCAGCATCGAAACCAAGGCGGTTTCGGCGGTCCGGCTGATGCCGGTCTGTCTCGCCACGGGTCAGGCTGCGGGCATCGCCGCAGCTCTGGGTTTTCCGCCGTATGAAATTCTGAAACAGGAAATGATCCGTCAGAAATGTCATTTTGAAAACTCAATCCAATAAACAGGAGGTCTTCATGAAAATCATCGGGAAACTGAAATGGAAGCATTGTGCGGGGGATTTTACCTTGATAGAGCTCCTGGTCGTGATCGCGATCATCGCGATCCTGGCGGCGATGCTGCTGCCCGCGCTGAACAAAGTCAAGGCACGTGCCAAAAGCACGTTATGCATATCCAATCTGAAAAACTGCGCCTATGCTCTGACCAATTATGCGGACAGCAATTCGGAACTGTTTCCTGCCCCGTATAATAAAGTCCGGAAAACCAATTCGGACAGCAATTACGGCTGGGTGGGCATTCTGATCATGGAAAAATATCTGCCGCCCCAGAAAGCCAAAAGCACCGTGACCAAATGTCCGGGCTGGGAATATCTGTCCAGCTCCAGTTATGCCTGGAATGAACGCGGCAGCTACGGCACTTACGGACTGATCCGGGGCATGCCGGAACTCGGCGTGGAGGGAAATTACACGGCGGAACAGATGTATCATACCCGGCGTTCCACGCTGATGAAACCGCAATACAGCAAGATCCCGCTCGGCGGCGACAGCATCCATACCCGCGACGCTTTTCAGGCTCACTACATCGGGGTGATATCGCCGGACAGCACGACCAGCCGGGCCAAGGGGATCGGCGGTTACCGGGCCTTCCACATGCGCCATCTCGGAAAAGGCAATCTGTTTTATGCAGACGGCCATGTCGCCACGCTCGGCAGACCGGATCTGACGCCGGAAACCTATATAACTTATGCAACCGCCGTCGCCGGGCCGTCGGTATATTGAGCTTAATTTCACGGAGGCCATATCATGAAGATCCTTCTGACCGTTTTGACGGCATTGTGCTGTTCCGCCGTTTTCTCCGCCGATCTGACCGAAAAGCTGATGAAACAATCCTATGTGACCGTTCCCGCCGGAGAACACACGATCTCCCGCACGGTCGAAATTTCCAAAAACCTGACCGTCATTCTGGAAAACGGCGCGGTGATCAAGGCCGACTGTGCGCCGATGTTCCGGATCAAAGGCGGCGAATTCCGCATGGAAGGACGCGGATTGCCGGGTAAGATCATCTGCACCGCCAAAGGTCAGCGCGGTTATGCCACGACCGAACGCGGCGCGGCCTTCGACCTCAATCACGCCGACGGCAAACTGCCGCTCCGGTTTTTCCTGCGCAACATCCACATTCAGGCCTGGAACGGCATCGACGCGTATTTCGAAATGAAAGACCGCAAGGACATCGAGGAAATCAATGTGGCGGAATGCTCTTTCCGCTGTCATGAACGGGGCATTGCCGTCCGGTTGGTCGGGCTCGGCTCCGCACGGGTGGAAAACTGCACGTTCGACGGCGGCGACAATCCGATCCTCCTGAACACCGCGATTCCGGGCGGCGTGGTGGTCCGCGGGAATACCCTGCGCCATTTCGGACGAATGGGCATGCTGCTGGGCAAAGCCGGACAGATCGCCGAAGGATGCACGACCCATCTGCCGGACACCATCGTCCACGACAACCGCCTGATCGACGGCGGACACGGCGCCTCCATCAAGGATTCCTACATCCACGGCATCCTGATCTATGGGAACAACGTTTCCGTGCAGGGCAATATCGTGCGGAACGTCAACCGCGGCGAACCGGTCCCGGGCAGCCGCATCGGACAGCAGATCCGTCTTCCGGACGGAAAGATCCTGCGCGGCAAATGGATCACGGTCAACGGCAAGAAACGCCGGCTGGCGGGCGCGGCGATCTATCTGAAAGCCAACCGCGCGCTCGTACAGGGCAATATCTGCACCAATTCCGGCTGGCGTTCGGTCATCGAGATCAAGACCGGCGGCAAGGAATATTATACCGCCGTGGTCAACAACGTGGTGGACGGACGTTCGCTGGCGATCGACGAAAGTTTCGGATTCGAATGCAATTCCGGACGCTCGCTCTGGGCCGGCAATCTGGTGTATGACATGCCGCATCAGGCGTTCGTGGTGCGCAGCGGCTATGAAAACACTTTCATCAACAACCTGATCATGAATACCAAAGTCGGCTTTGCGCTCTCCGGCAGAATGCCGGGACAGAACGAACTGATCTCCGGCAACCGGTTCATCGATGTGGAATATCCCGTGGCGCTGGACGGCCGGAGCCTCGCCGAAGGATTCGGACCGGATATCCATATTCCCGGCACGGCCAGGATCGCCGACCGCGAAGAACTGCCGGAACCCGGACCGCAATGGTACGGCCGCCAGCTCATCCGCGGCGACAAAATCTACCTCGGCATCCGCAGCGGCAAAGACCACCGCTGGATGGAACTGCAGGGCAAAGTACTGGATTACAAGCCGGGGAAACCGGTCGGGCCGGAACTCTTTGCCAATTCCGACATGTCCGGCAAGGAAAAATTCGACGATCCGCAACTGAACGATCCGCGGTATCCGGGCTGGACATTCAGCTGTCTCTCCGCGCGGGAAGCACAGATCCCGGATTCGGAACGCGCGCTGGGACTCGATCATACGGTTCATAGAACCGGAAATACGGCGCAGAAAGTCATTTTCCCGAATGTGGCGGCGAGCTGGAGCCTGAGCAGGAAAATCACCTTGATGCCGAACCGCCGGTACCGCGCTACGGCGGTGGTCAAAGGCGAAGAACCGCGCAATCTGCGGCTGCAGGCCATGCCGGCGGGACGCCAGGCCGTGATCTGCCGTGCGGCGGAAAACAACTCCTGGCAAACCTTGACCGCGGATTTCTTCATGCCCGAAGGTGTCACCGAGGCTCAGATCTCGGTCTGGGGCGGCAAAACCACGGCGGGAAAAGCCGCCTGGATCGATTCGGTCTCGGTCCGGGAATTGACCCGGGACGGGATGGCGCCCGAGCCAGTCGTTCCCAAAGTGAAATTGACCGGAGAGAACCGGATCACCGCCAAATCCGTTTGGCGGATCTCTCAGGCGAGTGCGAAAGTCAAACGTCTGCCGGACGGCTCGATGGAAATCACGGTCCAGGAAAACAAGGCGCTGATGGCGACCTGTGCGGTGAAACTGAAACCGGGAACGGACTGGCGGTTCTCCGCCGAAACCGACCCGAAAATGCAGTGCAGCGTCATGCTGGCGGACGGCCAGAAGCTTTCCTCGAACAAATACAGCAGCGGGATCGTGGATTTCACGTCAGCGGAAAAAGAAGGCAGCACGCAGCTGCGTCTCTGGATCGGCGCTCAGAAACCGGGCACTGTGATCAAGATCAAACCGGCCGCGTTGTTTCAGATCGAAAAATAAGTGCGACAGGCAAGCGCGGGAGGCCGGTTTCCGCGAACTTACTGGGAAATACTAAGAATACCAGGAATACTATGCCGCGCGCACTGTACGGTATGACGCGAGATCACCGTTTGTTCATTTCACCGGGACTTTGACCTGGTAGCGGAACACCGCAGACTTGCCCGGTTGGATCGTAATGTCCGAGGACAGCAATTCCACCGTATTGGATTCCAAAGAGAACCAGAACATCAGTCCGTCAAATGAAGAATCCGGAGTCAGAATCAATTTATCCATCATCGTCCCGTGCTGAGCGGTCATGGTGATTTTTCCGCCATCCCAGGCCGAAGATTTCATTTTCCGGATAAAGGGAATCTCCTTTCCGGACCGGGCGAAAATATAATTGTCCGAGGACGCGGTTATGATTTTCCCGCCGCTGCTCAAAGTGTTGACAGGCGTTTTTGCTCCGAACCGTTTGCCGGGGAAAGGATAATTGTTGATCCGGAAACCGAACGTCATGGCATGGTCGGAAGGATTCCGGAATGAGAATTCGACCTCCAGCACATCGTCCCGGAGAAGATATTTCCTCAGGATCTCCATTCCCTGCAGGGGATTCGGCACCGGATTCGCCCCGACATAGGGCCCGACAAATCCTTTCAGAACCAGTTCCGGGGAATTGTCCACAACCCGCATCGTATGGATTTTTGAAATGATTTCAGGCTGCAGACGGTCATAGAACATGAGCCAGGCGAGAAATCCGCCGCTCAGGAGTTCGTTCCCCGCCGGATTGAGAAAACTTCTGATCCGGCCGTTGCCCAGGAGGTCGACTCCGACGGAACAGATTCTATTCTTCATCCGGAAAAACGGTATTCCTTTGGAATCTGCGGCCCATTCCAAAGCGGCATCGCCTTTTTTCAGTTCGGGAATCATATCCGATCCGGTCCGTTTCTGAAAATCCTCCAGTTTTTTCAAGACGCCGGGATCCTGCTTCTGCGAAGAACGGAACAGTTTGACGCCCTGCGCGGGAACCTCTGCGATCAGCTTCTTTCCCTGTCCCTTGATTTCCAGCAAAAGCGGTTCGGTCTCATGATAGTTGAACACAGTAAACAAATACTCCGCGCCATATTTGTGGACCGTTGTCCGCAAGGAACGGGGGAAATCCGGGAAGAACAGTCTGACCGCTTTCCCCTGATCGTTTTTCACCGTTTTGATAACGGAATTCAGCGGGGTGAATGTGAAATCATCATCGCACCGGGTCCCGGAAAAATAGAAATCCTCTGCTTCCGCAACCATCGCGTAACTTTCCGAGATCGCCCGATAATAATCCGCGGGGAAAGTATCCTGAGGCCAGAAGCCGATCCCCTTTCCGCCAAGCGCGGCAACCGCTAAAATATTTTGCTTGACCTTATCCGGATTATACAGTCGATAATACCCATAAATGGCCTCGCCGGGATCGATCAGCGGGAAAAAAGGTTTTTTCAGGGATTTGAGGTTGACCGCCATGTCGTCGAAGAAAGTGATCCCGGCATAATAGGGCATGTGCATGTGCCAATCGACATGGGCATCGGACAGCCGGACATCGACCCCGCACCAGGACGCAACCGTTTGTTTCCCGGCATGCAGATTGTCCGAACAGAGCCAGAACTTCAGCCGGGGTGCTTCCTCCTTGAAAATTCCGGCCAGATTGTTGATGTACCTGGCATGCAGCTGCACCATGTAATCGAACCACTGGACCCGGTATTTCGAATTGATCTCCGCGATGGACGGAACCTTTTCCAGCTTCATCACCCGGGCGAAACGCTTCCTGCCGCCTTCATCGTAACCATAAGGATGCGGTTCGAAATCCCAGACGACATCCCGCACTTCCGGATAAAGCCGCTGGATCTCCCGCGCGGCAGTCCGGTAAAGCTGTTCCACTTTCCCGGACTTGTCGTCCACTTTGCTCCAAACGGAAAATCCCTGGCCGCGGGTTCCCTTGTCGGTGATATTTTTGGGCAGCTCCCTGGACAAATCCCGCAGTAAAGACTGCAAAGCGGGTATGACCGACCAGAAACCGCCGCCGATGGTCACGATAGGCCGGAATCCTTTAACCGGCGTATCACAGGCGCGGATCCAGGAATAGCGGAGGTCGGACAATCCGGTCCAGAATTTCTCATTTTCCACCCCGCCGGGAATCCGGGAAGCTTCCAGAAGAGGCACCCGGCCGAGCATAAGCCCGAACTGCCGGCACGGCGGAGCATTATGCAGGATCGGCGGCAGGACCTCCACCCGGCTGGAAACTTCCGGGGAACTTTCCTTACCCAACCGGATCCGGCAATAAAAGATGCCGCTTTTGCCCCGGCTGCCCGGTTCCGCTTTCAGAAAAATAAAGTGCCCATACCAGGACGCTGCCAGAAAACGAGTGAAATTACGGTCGAAAATCAACCGGAAACGACGGAATTTGCGCCCATTCCGGTCCACTGTCCCGACTTCCTCGATCTGATATTGCCCCAGCACGCGGCGAGCGCCCGGTGCAGAATCTATCGCCCAAGACGAAACCCCGCCTGCAACCCGGATGAACTCCGGCATATCAAAAATCATCTCGCCGGTATCTTTGCTTCCTGCAATGCTTGAGGAAACCGACAAGAACAACGTCCCGACCAGATTTTCTGCGACATAATAAGGACTGCCGTTCATGAACTTGACCGGATACAAACTCATATTGATCCGATGCTGCTGTCCGGATCGCTTCGTCACCGGAGTCACGCTGACCTGATCGATCCAGATCTTCCCGGACGCATTGCAGAGCTGAAACTGAATGGAAACGGTTTTGTCTTCCGGTCCGGTCTTGAATTTATACGAAACCTTTTTCCAGTCACCGGAAGCCGTATCCAGTTTCCAGGGACCGCCGCTGCCCTGATGCGGAAAATATTTTTTCATCGAAATCCACGAAGCCGCCCCGGCATACCTGGCATTTTCCTGCGGTTTCACATTTTCGCATTTTACGTAATATTCCAACTGATATTCCGTCGACGGTTCAACTTCAATCTGCTGGAACACCCGCTGCCAGGTCGGTTTCGGCAAAGAAATGCAGAGCGAAGCCTTGCCGAACGCACTGACATTGCGGTCAACCGAACCGACGCCTTTCACGGTCCAGTTCTCCAAGCCGTTTTCGAATCCGCCGTTTTTGACTTCGGCCGAGCTCAGACCGCCCAGCATCATCAGCATCAGGCAACATACGATATTGGCAGGTTTCATTTTCACAGTCCTTCCATCCCCGGCACCCGGAAAAACCGGTTATTTCTTCACCGGAGTCACGCTGACCTGATCGATCCAGATTTTCCCTGACGCATTGCAGAGCTGAAACTGGATGTAAATGGTTTTGTCTTCCGGTCCGGTCTTGAATTTATACGAAACCTTTTTCCAATCGCCGTCAGCCGTATCCAGTTTCCACGGGCCGCCGCTGCCCTGATGCGGTAAATATTTTTTCATTGAGATCCAAGAAGCCGCCCCGGCATACCTGGCTTTTTCCTGCGGTTTCACATTTTCGCATTTTACGTAATATTCCAACTGATATTCCGTCGACGGTTCGACTTCAATCTGCTGGAACACCCGCTGCCAGGTTGGTTTCGGCAAAGCAATACAGAGCGAAGCCTTGCCGGACGAACTGACATTGCGGTCGACCGAACCGACGCCTTTCACGGTCCAGTTTTCCAAGCCGTTTTCAAAATCCCCGTTCCGAACCATTTCGCCGTTTTTGACATCGGCAGCACTCAGACCGCCCAGCATCAGCAGCAGGCAGCAGACAACATCCATACGCTTCATTTCAATCCTCTCTCACATCTTTAGTCAAGCTGAAATATACCCTGTTTCAATACGATTTTCCGCAATAGGAACAACCGAAATTGAAACCGTAGCGCAGCAGGCCGTAATATTGGTCGCCGGACCTGCCTTCGAACAGCATCCTGGAATAATTCCGGGATTCGACATGCCCGTCGAAAAACAATATATTGGCAAATTTTCCATGTCTGTAAACCCAGTAACTGGGTTCGCGGAGCGTTCCGCCGTATTTGGTTTCCATGATCTGAAAAGTTCTGGATGGCTGCATGACCTGACGTTCTTTCGTCTGAGTATACTTGCCAGTATAACTGCAGGTCCCGCGGAAGTAATGTTCGTAGGCACAAAGCCAACTGTTCAAACCATATCCCATATCCGTATCGATATTCAGTTTGTCCGTCTGACTCGGGCAGAAAAACAGATCTTTTTTGGTCGGATACGGATGACGTCCGAGATATGCCTCCCGCAAATAGCCGATCCAGTTTGTCCGGCCGGTAGTATGACGCTGACTGGGATAGGTGACCCCCACCGCCAGCATATAACCGTTCCAGTCATCCAGATAATGCCGGTTCAGGGTTGATATTTGTTTCAAATTGTTCACACAGGAAATGTCACGTGCTTTCTCGCGGGCCCGGTTCAGCGCCGGCAGCAGCATTCCCGCCAGGATCGCGATGATCGCAATCACGACAAGGAGCTCGATCAATGTGAAACGCATAACCTCTGTCATGCAGCATGGGGTCGACTTCTTTTTCATGTTGGTTTCCTTTCTTGGGGCTATTATTTTCCGGTTCGTTTTTTACCTCATTTCGAAGTTATCACGCTGTTTTCAACATAATTTGCACAAATCCTCCTGTAATTATCCGAATTATTTCCTCGCAGTTTTCATATCTGTTACTCATTGATATATTCCAAATACCGGTCGTAGAGATGACCGGCGGAAGGCCACATGGAATTCGGGCTCATGAAGTGCGAAAACTCGAAGGTTATCGCTTCATCGATCCCCGCCTCTGCAGCACACTCGAGTTTATACCGGAGACAACGCCAGTCGATCGGGGGAAACCGGAACGGCATGTCACGGTCGAAAGATTCCGTATTGATCCAGGCCCTCATACCGTGCTTCACGGCCAAATCTTTCTGCAGACGGTATAACTGCAGCACTTGCGCATACGGTGCATATCCGTCCTGCCAGGCCACAATATCCACCGCACCCTCGATGCAGCCCATGATCCGGTCCCAGGATTCACGGAAAGCATCAAAGTCGATCGGCGTATCATTCCATTCGGGCACTTTGCCTCCGTGATTGCGTTTAATTCCGGGAAGCACGGAAACCCACGGGGAAATCATGATCGGCAGTCCGCCGGAAATATCTTTGCAATGTTTCGCCAATTTCAGGAAAATATCCACTGCATCCGGTTCCTCTTCACCGATCTCCTTGGAGAAATACCAGCCTTTGAAAGCCCTGCTGGAACCATACCGTTCCCATAACTCATCCGCAACGCGTAGATCCAGATTCAGATCGTGATAATAATAGCCGGTCGCCGAATTTCCGACATAATTTCCCGGCCAGAATTCCATATCATATTTTTCGGCCAGACGCAAAAACAAATCGATCAGATCCACATAAACGGGGAAAACCGCCCGTTTTTCAGGAATCACCTTAGACGGGTAAGCCAATCGGCGGTTGAATCCCGCCCGAATCAGAAACAATCTTTCGATTCCGGCTTTTTTCATGGTGGCAAAATCCTGATCCCACTCTTTTTCCCCCCAGTTCTGGCAGGGAATATCCGCGGTAATTTCATCCAGAAATGATCCGGTAATAACTACTTTTTTATTCATGAGTCTTTTCCCTTCTGACCCCGTTATTGTTTTATATGCTGAATTATTCTTTTTATTTCATTGACCGGCCGCCGATTCGCTGACATCTTTTTCCCCGGCGAAATTTCCATGGTTTTCCTGGCCGTCGGCAATATGCAGGATCACCCCGTTCTGCTGCAGTTGTTTCTGCAGATCGGCAACGGGAAGATCGGCCGGATCGATCCCGCGTTCGGATGCCATGGTGGCGGCAGTGCCCGCAGCCTCGCCGGTCATGGCGGCAGCAGGAATGACCCGGAAAACTTCCCAGGCATCACCCGAGGCATCGATGCAGCGTCCCGCCGCCAGGATTCCGCGGACGGTTTCAGGCAGCAGCGCACCGTAAGGAGTTTCCCAGGCATGCTGGGAAACCGACCGCCAGTCAGCGGCAACTCCCACCGAATCGGCTCTGGCCGCACCCGCTTCGCCGGGAAGGATCGGAGTCTTCCCTTTGATCCGGGCGATTTTGCGCAGCTGGGGCATCGCCGGCAGATGGACAGGATAGATCTTCTTGCGTTCGTCCAGCTGCAGTTCATCATAACGGCGGCGAATCGCAATATACTGTCGGCGCATAAATTCATTGATCTCATCGGCGGACAAAACCTGCTTCATCGGTTCGAACTCTTCGGGTGGACGCATGACTTTCACCTGCAGACCGCCGGTCAGATAATAATTGCCGACCGCGCCAGGCGCCATTTCCATCGCCCACGGGTTATGATAATTCAGCTCGCCGAAGACCTGGGCACCGGCAAGCCGGAGCAGATAAGCGCCGCCCGAGGCATCCACAAAACAATCGGCGGAGACAGTGGAATGTTCCGCGCCGCAGAACAATTCGACCGAAACCACCCGGCCGGAGGAATCGCATACGGCTCCGATCAAAGTCGTTTCCAGCCTTAAGTCGACCTCGGCTTCGCGGAGCATTTTTTCCAGTGTAAGCGCGAACCCCGCAGGTGAAAAACAGCATTCGCAGCGATTCACATCGCAGCCGGGATCACCTCCGGCAGGACCGCCCCACTGCGGAGGAAAATCGAAAGGACCGTATTCCGGACAGCGTCTCAGCAATTCAGCGGTAATGCCGCCGGCTATGACCCGGCCGCCGCCGTCGCTGACCGGCAGGTAGATGTAAATCAGTCCCGCGGTCGCCAGACCGCCGACGATGGACTGCTTCTCGGCCAGCAGGACTTTCCGGCCCTGTCTGGCGGCAGCCAGGGCAGCTGCAGTTCCGGCGATCCCGCCGCCGCAGACCACGACATCATATTTTTCTTTCACCGAAGAATCTCCCGATCGACTCGAAAAACAGAGTATTTGTGTTTTAACATAATATAATGAATTTCCGGTTTCCTGCAATATCAAATCGTCCGGAATATCAGTATCAAATTATCTAAAAACGGAATAATTCAAATAGGAACATTGATTTTTCGCCGATATCAAACTATATTTTGCGATATAAAGGAGAGACAATGCACTGTCATAATTTGAATATCAGTGAAATGAAACGCGAAACCGATTTCCGTTTCCGGATCCTGGGACTGTTTTTCGCCCGCGGTTTTACCAGTCCGGTCAACGGACCTGCGGTCAGCCGGAATTACGAAGTCAGCCTCCGGCTGGAATCGGAAGCGAAATGGTGTCTGGATACGATCAACGGGGAACCGCAGAAAGTCGGTTTTCCCAATGTGGCGTGGAAACGCCCGGGCCTGCCGGTCATCACGCGCAGTCCCCAGCCGCGGAACACCATTTCATTTCAATATTCGGAAGAAACGATGTACGAATTTTTCCGGATCGGCATGGAGCCGAAGGTGAACTGCGCGGCCTTCATGATGACGCCGCAGATCGAATCACTGATCCGCAAGCTGGAAAATCTAGTGTATCATCTGCACACACAGGGCATTCCGGACCAGATCGACTGGATCGGATTCCAGCTCTGCAAACTCCTGCTCATGGAACAGAAACCGGAGCCAGAGGAAAACACTTGTGAAACCGTTATCCGGAATATCTCGCTGTGGCTGCAGAGCCATTACGACGAACCGGTCAACATGTCCGAACTGGCGGGCAGAAACGGTATGTCGCATGCCGATTTTTATGTCAAATGGAAAAAAGTTTTCGCCGTTACACCGGCACAGTATCTGATCAATCTGAAGCTGGAGGCGGCGGCCCAGCGGCTTATCCAAACCGGAAAACCCATCTCGGAAATTGTCCGGGAGGTCCGTTTTTCCAATCTTTACGCATTCCACCGGCGGTTCCGGCAGAAATTCGGCATCTCGCCCGGCGAATACCGGAAACAGCACAGTTCCGATCCGGTGATCCTGCCGATCTGAACGATCAGAGCTGTATGATCAGCGTTTTGTCATCTTCATTTCCTGCGACTGAAGAATATCGGCGGAGCGGAGTTCGCCCCGCTTGAATCTGCGAGCTTCTTCGCGCAGACGGAAAGTTTGGAAGACCTTCTTCCCGTCTGTGATGCCGAAACAGACCGGCACATTGCGGATCTCTTCGTAAACCGTGACCGCCGGTTTTTTTTTGCGGACTTCATCCCAGCTGCCGGTCTCGAACCACAGGTTCGTTTCGGCATCGCGCCGGACGGCAAACAACACCTTGAAAGGGGATTCAAATCGGATTTCCTTGCCGTTCCGGACCGTCCGTTCGATCCAGTATCCGATTTCCAGATCGGAGTTGAATCGTGAAACCTTGAGTTTTCCCTGTTCCGGGATCCGGCCCCACTTGGCGCGGAAAGCGCATTCCGCACCGTCTCGACGGTCTTTCAGATGCAGGACATACGTCCCGTCCGGGGTGATCTCGAGCGTATTCCGCCAATATTTCTGCGTGATGGAATATCCCAATGCATGCCGCAGTCGCCGCCGTTGTTTCGACGGCAGCCGCATGGCATGAAGGTCCCAGGCAAGCAGCAGGTCGTTCTGCTCGGCCACGTCCATTAATGCGGTGGTCGCACCGGCATCGGATATCTGGAACAGTTCGGTCAGCCAGTGCAGCTGTGATTCCCGGTCCCACTTGGGAAAATACCGTTTTCCATGCCGGGCGATCCAGTAATCAAACGGATCAGGATCTTTCCGAAGCTGGTCCAGGGAATCTTCCATTGTCATTGAAAAGACAGGCGGTGAAGAGCGTATGAGCTGACCGATCCCCGGCTCGTCGCCATCCGAGGTAAAGCAAAAGGACAAGACGGACAGCAGCAGAAACATTTTTCCAAAGTGCATGCGGCAGGGGTTCATATCAGTTGTGATCCGAAAGCGCATGTTCCAGTTCTTCGATGCCGGGCAGCTGACCTTTGATGTGCTCCGGAAGAGCTTTGGTCAGCTCGTATTCCGAAATCCCGATCGGCTTGCGGACATCCTGCAAGGCGTATTCCGCAACGATTTTATTTTTATTCTTGCAAAGCAGCAGACCAATGGTGGGAGCATCGCAGCCGCTTTTCATCTGGCGGTCGACCGCTGTCATATAAAAGCTCAGCTGTCCGAGATGTTCGGGTTTGAATTTGCCGGTTTTAAGTTCAATGACCACGTAGCAATGCAGTTTCAAATGATAGAAAAGCAAATCGATCCGGAATTCTTCACCGCCGACATCCAGAACGACCTCCCTTCCGGCATAGGCAAAACCGGAACCGAGTTCCATCAGGAATTCGGTGATTTTTTCCAGCAAAGCTTTTTTCAGGTCCTTTTCCTGCATTTTTGCCGTCATGGCAATAAAATCGAACTTGTATGGATCTTTCAAAGTTTCCGCTGCCAGTTCCGATTCCGCTGGTGGCAGAAAATCGGCAAAATTGTTTTGCGCCTTGCCAATCCGGTCGGCGGTTCCAAGTTCTATATGGTGGACCATCACATTGCGCGACCAGCCGTTTTCAATGGCAAGACGTGCGTATGCCAGCCGTTCTTCATTATCCGAAAGTTTATCCAGCAAGGTCAAGTGATGGTACCAGGGCAATTGTGCAAGCACCTCTTGCACAATTTGGAAATCCTGCCATGCAGAGGCAAATGCACGCATATACTTCAGGTTACGCAATGAAAACCCCTGCATATCCGGGAAAGCCTTTTTCAGATCGGCCGAAAGCTGGTTGACGATTTTGGAACCCCAACCGCAGCGCTCCTGCCGATGCAGGATTTCATGTCCGATTTGCCAGTAAAGGAGAACCAGTTCCTTATTGACCGCCAGCAATGCTTTCTGCCGGGCCGACCGGATACGGTTCTTCAGATCGGAAAGCCAGTTTTTATACTCATCCGTCAATTGCAATGTATGATCATCTGCCATAAAAATCCCATTCTGTCTGAGCGATCAGAGATCCATCACCTTGCGCATGAATTGCTCGCCGTTCATGAAACCGAGCGAACCTTTCGGCGCAGCGGTTTCGGAATAGACCTGCACGTCATCGGGCGTGATATGTTCTCCGCAGATGGCCACGGGGACCGGCGTGCGGGTATGCTTGCGCTGATGCAGCGGCACCGGATGGTCCGGCAGCACGGCGAACGTGACGCCCTTGCCTTCCAGCGCTTTCATCACCGGCGCGACAATGCGGTTTTCGAATTCGGTGATCGCCTGCAGCTTCAGTTTCAGATCGCCCAGATGCGAACATTCATCGATGGCTTCCAGGTGCAGATAGACCAGATCGTGATCTTTGAGCGCCTCGATCGCCGCCTGCGCTTTGCCCTCGTAATTGGTGTCGATGAAACCGGTGGCGCCGGGCACGCGGATCACATCCATGCCGGCACATTTGGCAATGCCGATGATGACGTCGACCGCGCTGATGATCGCGCCTTTTTTGCCCGCGTATTTTTCAGAGAATCCGACGAAATGCGGCTGACGGCCCGGACTCCACGGCCAGATCATATTGGCGGGGACGTCGCGACCCTGATTCAGCGGATGCGCGGAAAGGAATTCGAAACTCGCCTGCTGCAGTTCGGTCAGGAATTTGACCGTATATGCCGCTTCCGGAGAATCGTCCAGCGCGGTCAGGCCGAGTTCGGAAACCGGTTCATCCTGCGAGGAATCGGGCTTGTGGTAATCGATATTGGCACTGAATTTCGGACCGTGGAGCACCAGCAGGTTGCGGTAGCTCACACCGGGATAAAAAGTCACGTCGCCGCTGCCGAAACGTTTCTGCAGCGCGTCCATCAGCTGCGCGGAAATTTCATTTTCGATATGTCCGGAGGAATAATCTTTGAGGATGCCGTCTCTGACATTGACCAGATTGCAGCGCCAGGCGATATCGTCGGAAGCCAGTTCGATGCCCTGGGCGACGGCTTCGATCGGGCCGCGGCCGGGATAGAACTGCGCCAGGGAATAGCCGAGCACAGACATATTGGCGGCATCGGACGAGGTCGGAAAACCGTCCGGCAGGGAAAGGAACGTGCCGGAGGCGCCGCGTCTGGCAATGGTATCCATCCAGGGAGTTTCGGCGGCTTCCAGCGGGGTTTTGCCGCCGAGTTCCGCCAGAGGTTCATCCGCCATGCCGTCGGCAAGGAACACAACAGCCTTGCCGCGATAATCCTTCTCGCTCATCATATTTCTCCAAATCGTTTGATCGAACTTGTTTCGAAGAAGATAATATACACTTTAAACGGGAAAAATCAAAGATTTCGTCTATTTTTCTCCGGTTTTCCGAAGTTTTTTCTTGAAATCGACCGCAGGCAATTTATATTGTTATAGTTTGAGGTAATTTCAAAATAAAAAATTAAAATTACTTGAAAAAAGTCAGCTGAAAGTTCATTTTACGCCAGACCAAAGGAGTAACATGAACAATCAACTGATTCATTACATTAGCATCGAACCGGACTTTTTTCAAGAGTTGG
>JAZUCR010000036.1:0-11227 GCA_045639225.1 Victivallales bacterium | reverse complement strand
CTTATGATAAGTAATATATTATGTGGAGTAAAAAATATTATGAATATGAGAAAATGATATTTACTTCACATAATTTTATAATGCTTCCAACCAATCTACGATATTTTTGCTTGGCCACTTTCTCTTTTCTGGAACACCTGGTGACTCAAGACTCTTTAAAATATTTTTTTTCATAGAAAAATCCATTTTTGCATATTTCGCCGCAGTGTTGATGTCTGCATGTCCCAGCCAATTTGCAATCGAACTCAAATCGTTTTTGGCCTTTAAAAGATATACTCCGGTGCTGTGCCTCATACTATGTGGATGTAGATTTTTCTTCCTTAATGACGTATTGTCTGAAGATGCCAAAAGAATCCTTTTCTTCAGAATATATCTTAGTCCAAAGCGAGTTAAGGATTCACCGGATGAGCTGACAAACAAATAATGTTCTGGAAGGACGGAGCGTTTTTCATCTTCCAGGTAATTTTTTATAGAATGAACGGTCTTTTGCCATAAGGGACACGTTCTTTGTTTTCTTCCCTTGCCTGTAATTGTCACCAAATATGGTTTTTCAAAATTAATGTTGTTTACACGCAGATCAACGACTTCCTGCGCTCGTGCTCCAGTATTAAACATAAATAGGATAAGTGCGAAATCACGTTTCCCGATCCATTTTCGCTGGTCAATATGTTCAAGTATAGAACAAATTTCCTCATATGTAAAATACTCGACTTCTCGCTGCCCCCCCTTCTTGGATGGGATTGCAAGAATTTGCTGGCAAAGATGAAGTTGCTCAGGGCAGGTAAAAGAAATGTATTTAAAGAATGCGTGTATCCCTGCCAGTCGTATATTCCTGGTCGATACGGAATTTTTCGCCTCCCGTTCTAAAAAATCCAAAAATTGCAGTACATTTTCTCGTGAAAAATCGCAAAAATCCAACTTGTCTATTGGATGCCCAACCGATGACAAGAAGTGAAAGTAAAATTTCAAAGTGTCCCGGTAAGACAACATTGTGTTTGGACTGAGGCCTTTAATATTCGGGAGGTAACTTTGAAAGAAAAGTTTTACCTCGTGCGAAAAGCGATTTTGTTCATCATTCATGCTTCTTCTCCTTGGATTTGGAATGATCCATACTCGTTTTCAAAATTCCTATTGACAAACGCGCTTAGCTCTGGTATAAACTTCAAGTAATAATATGTTGATGCAATACAAACATGTCCCATATATGTTGAGAGATAAGCGAGACCATTAGAAACATTACGGTTATCTTTATACATTTGAGTCAAACAATGAACCGCAAAGGAGTGCCTTAAATCATGAATACGAGGGGTAACACCTTTGTCTGTTTTTATATTATTTTGTAAGCATGCGATTCGCCAACTATTGGATATTCCATAATACATGCTTAACTTATGTCCTTTTCGAAAAACGCAGATCAAGGGATCTTCCGGATTTGTCCCAATAATTTTATTTCGGATACTGAGATAATTTCTAAGTTCGTCCGCAACCGATTTTGAAACAGGAATTAGACGTTCCTTGTGAAATTTCGTTTTCCTTATGAATAATGATTGATTTTCAAAGGAAAAATCTCTTAATCTCAATTGTCTCATTTCATTGATTCGTAGTCCACATGTGTAAAGTAAAATTATTCCCATATAAGAGGACTCCGCGCGCATTTGATGTCCTGGCACCTGAGGGAGTCGCTTAATAGAGGATAGGCACGTGGCAATATCTTCCCGTGGAATAATGTATGCGATTTTGCTTTTTTCCTCCCGTGGAAGCATATGTGTCGGCGGGACAAATATATTATCATTTTCTCTTGAAAAATATACCAAGAAATTGTGAATTATAAAAATCTTTCTTCGAAATGTTGTTTTTGAATGATAAGAAAAATGAGTCAAAACTTCCTCAAAATATTCTGCTTTCCATGTGTTATTAAATTTGTTCGCAATTAAATAATCGAAATCCTTCAGCACAGAATTTTCTGTATCGAATTTTTTTCCCAAGCTTTTTTGTAAATCAACATATCTTTGAATTGCTGCACCAAAAATGCTTGAGGAACTATGTATGCGTGTTTTTTTCATCTTTTTCTTCCGTAGTTTACTTACCGGAATGCAAGCCGGTTTTTCGGTGAGGATATCTGGTGCTGGAGGAACTTCAAGAGGGATGCATCTAAGTTCATCAATGTTAAGCCGAATATAAACATTTGTGCTATCGGGGTAGATATGCCCCAGAAGATCTCCAACCTGCTTGTATCCGACACCTCTTTTGATTAATTCCATTGCGACAGTATGGCGTATCCAATGCGACCCTCCAGGAAACTTTATTGTATTACTGTTCTTTTTCTTTACCCATTTCAGAATATCACGCAAGCAACCAGTCCACAGTTTCTCATAAGGTGGGTTTTCTCGCAAAAACAGAAATTTGTTTCCTGTTTTTGGACGAAATTTTTTTACATAATCGATTATTGCCCAAGCAACATCGTTCGTTAACGGAAGGAAATTTGTCTGTTTTGTCTTGTTTTGCTGAATACATATTCTTTTTTCGCGCCAATTTATATCTCGGATCTTTAGAAAACTGATTTCATTTGAGCGAAGACCATACCTCGCTGCCAACAAAAGGATTGCATAATTTCGACATCCGCATGATGTGGTGCGGTCGATTGACTGTAAAATCTCTTTTACGACTGCCCATGACGAGGCTTTGGGTATTTTTTCTCCGCGAAAGACTACAGGAGAATCAATTTGTTTGTGCATCATCTGCTTTAGACATCCCTGCTGAAATTTATATTTCAAATAATTACGTAAATAACCAATAACATGTTGCAGGGAGTATCTGTTCATTATTTTTGACGATTTGACAATGAATTCATTAACATCGCTTAACCGTAATTTATCCCATATTGATGCTGCGGGGTATTTGGAAAATTGATCTTCGAGGAATCTCAATATATATAAACGGCATGACTCAATTGTATGTGGAGCATACCCCAATACTGATTGCAAATATTCGCAGAAGTTGTTCACCTCCGAATCGATAATACTGATTTCCGATTTATTTTCACCTAAATGAATATTGTGCGCCTTACAAAAAGAATAAAAATGCTTGCATGCGCTGGCAGCACTCGAATATCCCCTGTTGTTATATCTTCTCCAATATTCGTGTATGACATTTTCAGTAAGATCTGAAAGTGAGAAAATCCCATCGTTTTGTATATCTCGCAAAAATCTGTTCAATCCATATGTAATGGCTATGATCGTGTTGATCGTATAATTCTGGATGCTTAGTTCACAGCAGAAGCTCTCCATGTATTTTCCAAAAAGTGATCCAGTGGTGATTTTTTTCCCGCTACGTGGCAAAATTTTTGACAGCATTGTATTGCTCCATGATTATTTTTATGGTATAATATACATCATTTTTATGTGAAGTAAATATCATTTTCTCATATTCATAATATTTTTTACTCCACATAATATATTACTTATCATAAGTCGACTTATGTTGAGCTTAACATAAGTCGACGATGAAGGTCTGCTGAAAAAGATCGTCGGATTCTTCTCTATTGATGATGATTCAGAACCGCAATATGCTGGGAACGGTATTATTGTTGGTGTAAATAACAATGTCGGGAAGTGGATCTCTTCTAAATACTCCGCCGAGGACATTAAGCGGCGGATAACCTTTTGGACGGTAAAATATACCCCTCTGGGAAATTTCATCGTCAAACAACCCTCAAACGAAGAATAAAGGAAGGTATAAACGGACGGTCACCGTCCGTTTTTTAATCGAGAGGTTGTATATCTAATGTTACCGTTACTTCTATCAGAGTAAAGATTCTCTTCATTTCAAAACTCCTTTCTTTCATACTTTATATGGCATCATTTCCATCAGTTTGGAAGATTCCGGATCCCTTTGAAAACGAGGATGGGTCACCGCATTGCGAAGACGCAGGGGAACTATGACATGAGTCGGGAACCTCCGGTCATCCGCAGTAATTTCGAGCGTCATATAACTCATGACTTCGGTCAGATCACAGGGCGGCGTCAGATCCGTTTCGGCGGAACTGCGGCAGTAAATCTGCCCCGCAATGCAAAATTCGGTTCTCGATGAACGCCATGAGTCGGGAACGAGCCAGCGGAAACGGAATTCCGGCATGGAGGAGATGGGTTCCAGCCAAATCCTGATCGGGCATTTTTTCCCGGGTTCCACCAGCGGTCCTTCGAGATATTCCACCCCGATTTTGGCAAAGGAAATGTCAAATTGCAGTTCATACGGGGATTTCTGCCAAAGTCTGCGGGCCATTTCCTGTGCATCCAGTTTTTCCGGAAGGGGCCGGGGATAGTCTGCGGCTGTCCGCTGCTGCAGACACAGGATCCGGTCCGTCAGTTCCGTAACGGTTTTCGGAACGCTGAGTGGCAGATTGAACCGGTTGAAACTTTTGGTCAAAATGGCATCTCCGATCGGTTTTTTCCATTTTTCAGGAATCTTTTCCGCACCGAGCAATATTCCCATGACCGCCCCTGCGGTTGCCGCTGTGCAGTCGGTATCGTCGCCGCAGTTGGCTGCAAGACAGATGGAGCGACCGAAATCCCCTCGGCCGTAGAGCAGGCCGATCACCATGAACCCGATGTTTCCCGGCGCCTGGAACCAGCCGAGGTCGGCGGAATCTTCAACGACCTTGTTTCGGGCAGAGAGCCAGTCTTCACCGTTGTCAAAGCAGGCACAGACCAATTTGACACTGCGTGCGATCCGGCTGTCGGGTGGAATCTTTGAAAGTCCGACGGCGATCAGTTTGCGAAGGTCTTTTTCGACGAAAGCCGCGGATTCCAGTGCGGCGGTGAACATTTCCGCATAAACTCCTTCGCCGAAATGGTCGCAGCAGGCATCCAGCCAGGCAAATTCGATTGCCCGGTCCGGGTCGCCTGGGAAAAGACATGCCCAGATCTCACTCCGGATCCAGGCTCCGTTGCTCCGATGCCATTCATCATTACCGACAGACCCTGAGAGCGGCGGATAAAATCCTGCTTGGCAATTCCAGCGGCAGACCGCATATTCGTTCCACGGTCCGATGATGGCGTTGGTCCAATATTCACCGAGCAGCCGCGGAGACAGGCGGTAAACACCATAATACTCAGCCAGAACCAGCCAAACCAGCTGCAAGTCAAGATCATCATTCGGTTCCGGATTGCCGTCCAGTTCCTGGACATAGAACTTGAGGTCGTTCATTTCCTGTTTTCCCTCGAACGGAGCCCCCAGCGTCCCTCCGATATTTTTTCCCAGCCAGCAGCCCCGGACGGAATCTGCAACGGCATCGATTTGTATTTTTTTCTCCATACCACAGCCTTTCATTTATTTGAGTCTTTTGCTGTTTTTCCTATTGAATATACCATATCGGCGGAAAACCGCAACATATTTTTCCCAGAAAAACATGCGTTTTCGTATCGATAAAATGCGATTCTATATCGCCGGGACAGTCCGGTGGGCGTTTTTACTGATCCCTGGAAAGATTGTCGAGATAGTTCCGGCGGTATTCGCGAGGCGAAATACCGAACATTTTACGGAAACGGTGTGAAAGATAAAAAGCATCGGCGAAGCCGCATATTTCTGCGATTTCTTTCACTGATTTCGTGGTGCTTTCCAGCAGTTCCCGGACATAGCTGAGTTTCTGCTGTTCCCGATTTTGCGCGGGGGACATGCCGAACGTTTCGCGGAATTTCCGGAAAAAAACCGCTCTGGAAAGATGGCACTGTTCCGCCAGTTCCGTTATGGATGCGGCAGCGGTGACATCGCGCAGGATCCTTGCTGCAAAATCGATATGTTCCTGATCCAGCCCTTTTTCATTGAGCATATTGCCCCGGAGCAGAATCTCCTGGACCATGCAGTAACCGAGCCGGTACCAGCCTTTCTGCCGAAAGATGCACAGATCGCTGATTGCGGAAAAAAGACGGAGAAATTCATTCAACGCCGGGGGCTGGAGCAGAAAAACATTTTTTTCCCGAGAGGGCCACTCCGGACGATATTGCAGATGGGCGTCCAGATTAAAATGGATCCAGTGGATTTTCAAAGGCTCCAGCACATGAAATTCCCTGGGGGGACCCGGTGCAAGCAGCACGAGATCTCCGGGAACGAATGTATAGGAGGCGGCATGCCTGATAATCACTTTTACCCTGCCGCTTTCCAGCAGGAGAAGATTCCAGTTGCGGTTATGGGCAGGATAACGAAATCCGGAAGGCTGACATTGCACCCCGGCATAGAGTTCACATCCGGTCAGATACCATGATTCAGGCAGCGATTTCATTGCAAATGTTTTCCCTTCCAATGCGGGGCACAGAGCCGAAGAAAAAACTATCGGACCGGGGAGAACCGAAACGGAGAATGGTTGATCCCCGGCCCTGTCTCAGTCGCCGAGGAAGCGGCCTCGCGAAATGTAGTTGCAGATATAATCGTGGACCGTGTCTTCCAGCGGGGTCACCACCGCGGAATATCCGGCGGCACGGAGCTTGGAAATGTCCGCACAGGTGTAATACTGATATTTGCCGCGCAGATGCTCGGGCATGTCGATATATTCGATATTCACGGGCTTGTCCATGGCTTTGAAAACCGCCGTCGCCAATGAATTCCAGGTTTCCGCGCGTCCGCTGCCGATGTTGTAGATGCCGTGACATTTTTTATTCAGCAGGAAGATCACCATTTCGACCGCGTCTTTCACGTAGATGAAATCGCGTTTCTGTTCGCCGTCGGCATATTCGGGCAGATAGGATTTGAAGAGCCGGACCTTGCCGGTGTCGCGGATCTGTTCGTAGGCACGGCAGACCACGCTGCGCATATCGCCCTTATGAAGCTCGTTCGGACCGAAACAGTTGGTGTATTTGACGCCGATGATTTTGGAAAGCAACCCCTGGCGCCTGGCCCAGAGGTCGAACATCTGCTTGGAATAGCCGTACATATTGAGCGGACGCAATTCCTGGATGCGGGACTCGTCGTCCACATAACCATGCTCGCCGGCGCCGTAAGTGGCGGCACTGGAAGCATACAGGAACTGGATCCCCCGCGTGGCGGCATAGAGTGCGAGCTTGCGGGTGTAATCGAAGTTGTTGCCGATCAGGTAGGTGGCATCTTTTTCCGTGGTGGAGGAACAGGCGCCCATGTGGAGAATCACCTCGGTGTCGCGCGGCAGCGCGCCGTTGGTCAGCCGTTCCATGAACACATCTTTTTCCATGTAATCGGCATAGGCCAGCGCGCGGAGGTTCTTCCACTTTTCCGAAGTTCCGAGATGGTCGACGGCCAGAATGTCGTCGATCCCGAGCTGATTGAGTTTCCAGATCAATGCACTGCCGATCAGTCCGGCGGCACCTGTAACGATGTATTTCATATTTTTTCTCCCCGTGGGTTAAAAGCGGAATAAAGAATTGTCAGGCTCGCGGCTGGATTCATGGAGCCGCTCACTGCGGGACTCGTAATGTTTTCCGTGCCAGGGCATGACTTTGAAATGATCCTGATCCATGGGACGGCGGACATCCCGGAATTCCCGTTCGTGCTCCTTGCGGCGTTCGCGTTCGCTGGCGAAAAAACCTTTGGAAGATGCATCGGCCTGCTGTTGCTTCGGCTGTTCATTCTCCATGAATTTACCGGAAGGAGCCGAAGATTTCTGCTTTTTGCCGGAACTGCAGCCGGAGGTCAGCAGGACCGCGGACAAGATGACCGGAACCAGAAAAAACACCTGAAAAAACCGCATGATCATTCCTTTCAGATATGGTTGATGAGGACGATGGTCTGATCGTCTTCCTGACCTTCGCCGCCCGGCGTCTTCGCGAAGTCGTCCACGGCGTTGAACGTCTTGCGGATAAAGGTTTCCGGATCCTCCTTGGCGAGGCTGGAAGCCAGATAAAGCTCTTTGAGTCGCGGCACACCGAAATATTCCCCGGTCCGGGGCGAAACGGCTTCGTTGATGCCGTCGGTAAACATCAGGACGGACATTTCCGGCGTGAATTCGATGCAGAGGGTATCGAATTCCACGGCGTCGCTGGGGAGCAGACCGATCCCCGCGCCGTCCGGATAAATGGTGCGGATATGTTCACGGATATAGACCAGCAGTTCGGTATGGCCGCCGCGGACGTATTCCAAGGTGGAATCGCGCCGGTTGAGCACGCAGCAGCCGAGCGTGATATAACGGCCGGCGCCCGCATCGCGGTTCAGATTGGTGTTCAGTTCCAGCATCAGCTTCATCAGGGAGGAACAGCGGTCCACGTTGGCGCGGATGAAACTCCTGGTCATGGCGGTGATCATGCAGGCGGGGATCCCCTTGCCGCAGGCATCGCCGATCACAACCAGCAGCCGGTCATCGTCGACCTGGACGAAATCATAAAAGTCGCCGGACACCTCTTTGGAAGCCCGGGTGTAGGCATGGACGGAGAACTGCCCCCAGATCGGCATGGTGTCGGGCAGCAGGGAACGCTGGAGATTGCGGGCGAATTCCAGTTCCTGGTTCAGGCGCTGCTGCTGGCTGAGTTTGGAATACGCATCAATGATCCGGCGCGCGATCTCCACCTGCCCGGCAATGAAACGGAAGCGTCCGAACTGTTCGGAAGAAAAATATTTCTGTCCTTCTTCCTGCATGTTGTTGACCGCGCAGATCACGCCGGTCACATCGCCGTTGCTGATCAGCGGCAGCGCCATGAGGCATTCGATCGGCACCAGGGGATCGGTCACATAGAGCCGGGAACGGTCCAGGTCCTTGCCGCCGAGAATGATCTCGCGTTTGAATTTCGCCGCTTCGCCGACGATCCCCTGCCCGACCTCGATCCGCTCGCTTTTCAGCTGTTCGAGCAGATATTTGGGTTTGGTCATCACGTAATCGGACGAGGATTTATGGAACAGAGGGAACGGACCGGAAACGCCGACGGGCCGGAGCATGTTGTTTTCGAGCGTGAACACGCAGACGCTCTGCGCTTCGACCAGCTCCATGATGTAACGGGCAGTCACGTTCATCCAGTTCTGCATATCGGCCTCGCTTTTCATGTTCTGCGTGAAAAGGGCCAGGAAATTGCTGAGTTCGACGCTGTTGTGCATGGCGGAACGGAGTCTTTTCCGGGAAATCAGCAGACGGGCGCGGGTCACCGCCAGTCCCACGATCAGAAAGATGATCAGTCCGACTCCGATCAGCAGCAAAAAAATCGGAATTTTCATAAAAAAATACCAGCATCCTGTTTGATTTTTCTTAATATTACTGCTAACTTTATCCTAAATTTGTGATTTTTCAAATTTTTTTCCGAAAAAAATGAGAGGATTTAGCAGGTTTTTATGAAAAAAAAGCGCGCTGACGAGCTGTTATACGAGCACGGACACTGTGAAAGCACTGCGGATGCGGCTTTGCTGATCCTTGAAGGCAGGGTCCGGAGCAAGCCCGATGCACTGGTCCGCAAAGCCTCGGAAATGTTCCCCGCCGATACCGTTCTGCTGGTCGATTCCGGGACGGGCTTCGTCAGCCGCGGCGCACTCAAGCTGCAGAAAGCGCTGGAAAAATTCGCGCCCGACCTCCACAGCCGCACCGCGGTCGACATCGGCGCGTCCACCGGCGGTTTCACCGATCTGATGCTGCAGCACGGTGCGGAGAAAGTTTAGGCGGTCGATGCCGGCCCCGGTCTGCTCCACTGGAAACTGCGCACCGATCCGCGTGTAGTCTGTCTTGAAGGGATCAATGCGCGCGAACTGCCGCCGGACTCTGTTCCGGGCGGGGCGGATTTGCTCAGCATGGATGTCTCGTTCATCTCGGCGACGAAGATCCTGCCGGCCGCGAATGGAGTGCTCAAGCCCGGCGCCCTGGCGTTCATTCTGGTCAAGCCGCAGTTCGAAGCGCCGCGGCAGGATGTTCCCCCGGGCGGCGTGGTCACGGATCCGGTGGTGCGTCAGGCGGCTCTGGACAAAGTCTGCGCCGCCGCGGAAAAGCTCGGCTGGGAACTGATCGAAGCCGCGGATTCGCCGCTGCGCGGACCTCGCGGCAATCTGGAATATGTCGCTGTTTTCCGGCTTCCGGAAAACAGGCACAACGAAAGGAACGAATCATGAAAAAATTATTCCCGATTTTCTTTCTGACCGTCATTCTGCTGCCCGGCGTGCTTTCCGCGCAATACAACAAAGCGGCGCGGCGCGGCACCGCCAAAGCGGCCTCGGAACTCTCCTCAATGGCCCGCGAGGTCCGGGTCTCCCGCCAGATCCGCGAACGGATGGAAGATTATGCCGTCATCATCGATTACGCGGTGAAACACGAACAGCTCAACCCGTCCGAAATGCGCAAGATCCAGGGCATTCTGAACCGGGTCGAAAAAATGCTTGAAAAAAGCAGAAAAAGCGGGCAGATGAGCGTCGATGAGGCAAAGACCATGAACCGGGAACTCTCGAAAGCCTACCGCACGCTCTGGTTCCTCCGCCGCAACAAGCTGGGCAAAAACCAGAAAATCGTTTTCCTCGGACGGAATATCGTGCTGCGCGATGAATACCGCGCCAAATTCGACCGTGGATCGCTGAATCAGAAGGAAATGCAGGATATCCTGCATGCCTATTATTCCGCCTGGCGGGTATGTGAACAGCTCCGGACCGACAATCTGAATCCCAAACAGCGGCTCCGGTTGGAACGCGAATGTTTTGAGATCCTTTCCGAATACTTTACGCTGGACCAGCCGGCCGAAACTCCCCCGAAACCGCAGAAGCCGTGATCCGCCGGACATCCGGCAGCGTATTTGTCCGGGGAATTTTTCCCGTGTTCGAAAGGACTCGGAAAATCAAAAATGCATTATTCATGATTCGTAACATATTATAGATAAATGAATTACATCTTTATTTCAGTTTTTTATGCATAAAAATTGAAATCTTCTTTCCGGAATGTTATCTTAATACAATAAATAAAGTTTGAGGCGGAACTTGAATAACAAGCGAATGACGACGGCGGAAATTGCGAAAAAGCTTCACCTGAGCCAGCCGACCGTATCGCGGGCGTTGAACCCGGCCCGCGCGTGGATGGTAAACATCCGGACCCGGGAAAGGATCCGGAATTTCTGCCTGAAAACCGGCGCGCTGGATCCGGCCGGACCGGTCCGAAGCAGGAATTTCCGGGCGGCCCTGGTGTTGGGCGCAGTGGAATCCGATCTTTATTACAACAACCGGCTGATCGGTTCGCTGACGGACCAGCTTCAGAATTACGGCTGTTCGCTCTCGATCATCCGTGCAGACACGGCCAGGAACAAGCAGCTGT
>JAZUCR010000035.1:0-4647 GCA_045639225.1 Victivallales bacterium | reverse complement strand
CGCCCCAGACTTCGCCTTCTTTGGGGGCTTTCGTCTTCAGTCTTTCCACCGAGGGTTCGTTGGCCAGGATCAGGAAATACAGGTTTTCCTTGTCCGAGAGGATCCCGACCGAGGTTTTCAATTCCGGCGGCAGGTCTTTTTTCTCTTTGACGTAAGCAGTTTTGAAGTCGGAGATCCAGCACGCACCCGACCACGCCGGATCGGAAGGATCGCCGTCAATCTTGATTTTCGACTTCGCCGGCGGAGCATTCAAGGTTTTGCCGAGCCGCGCGCGGTAACGGTCATTCTGCCGGATCCAGAACACTTCCAGATATTTCCGGTCTCGCGCCAGTCTCCGTTTCAGGACCGGATCGTCCCCTGCGAGTTTGTCCGCCCGGTCCAGCAGTTTCAGCAGCTCGTCTTTCAGTCCTTCCTTCATCAGCAAAGTCGGGGTGCGACTGTCCCCGGTCGGATAGCCGAAACAGCCGGACGCATTGTCCCACGCGGCGCGGCGCAGGTCGTTGAATTTCTTCATCGCCGGATATGCCTTGCCGTAGTATTTGGATTCGAAGTCGGCAATGACGGCATCCACCTTCAGATCGGGATTCCAGGTCAGGCGTCCGGCGACATCGTAATAAAGCCAGCTGTGTCCCAGCCGATGGGCCGGATGGTGCGGTTCATCCTCGATTTTCGGAATATTCCGGTATTTGGCATCGGGGAATGCGATTTCTTCTTTCCAGCCGGAAACCCCAAGTCTGCGGAAGGTTTTCAGGTCGGCGGCGAGCACATGCTCCAGCGGGGTCCAGCTCATCGGCGTGCAGGCGGCGTACTCATACAGCCGCGTCGCATTCGGCTTGAGCGCCATCCATGATTTCAGCCGCGCCAGCATTTCCACGTTGCGCAGACAATTCGGATCGTCGATCCGGTGCGCGAAACACCGCCCGTGCGAGCAGAAATACAGATTCATCCGCGGGTCGATCTTCAACCCCTTCGGGAGCGTCCGGTAATTCGCATACGCCCAGAATTCCAGCCGCATATTCGGATGTTTTGCATACACCATCGCCGCGATCTTCTGCGCCACCGTGTGGAACCGGCGGGAAACATCGAATTTGCCGTCTTCGTCCAGCGCCCGGCAGTTCTCGCATTCGCACCAGTTCTTTACCGAGTCCGGCGCTCCGAAACAGTAGGTGATCCGCCGTCCGTATTTGTCATACAGCGAGCAGATGTAATCCGCCACGAGTTTCTGCACCTCAGGATTCGAAATGCAGTGATGCGTGTTGGCATGTCCCGTGTTCTGCAGCCGTTTGCCGTTCACCAGCGCAAAATATTCCGGATGCGTTTTCAGATATTTCTGCGGCGGCACCGCCCGGTAAAAGGTCAGATGGCCGCCGTCGGTGAAAATATGATCCGCAAGACGGGCGTCGAAGTAGTCCCGCTGCTTCGGATCGCTCAATCCCCGGATCGAAAATTCCGAGGGACACTGCAAACGGTTCCGCGCCGCCCACGTCTTGCCCGCCCGCGCCGATCCCGAGGCCGCCGTCTGATCCACCCGCCGCCATAAAAAAACCGGTTCTTCCACTTTGTCCAGATTCGGCAGAACAATGTCTTTCCGGCTCTCCACATATTCCTCGCCGGGCATGAACCAGCGCACGTTCAGCCGGTCTGCCAGCAGTCCGTATGCGCCGTAGAGCGTTCCGACCTGTGTCTTGCCGACGATATAAAGTTTATTCCCCTCGGTCCTGAGCAGATATGCCTCGTCCTTTTTTCCTTCCATGGCTTTTTTAATGCTTTCCGGGATTCCGGGCGTATTCACCGTGCCCAGCACGATGCAGCTCGATTTCAAGTCGTTTGCGGTGCTGAATTCCGCACCGGAAATTTTACCGAGATACGTTTTGAGTTCATCCGCGGCGGTTTTCTCGCCCGGTTTCGCGGCGGAGTCCAGGTAAATTATTCCCGCTGGTTTGCCGCTTCGGACAAGTATCTGATCGGCTGACACAATTCCGCACAGCATAAGCCCCGGAAGAAGGAATGCTCTGTAATTCATTATCTGATCTCCTCATTATTTGCTGCAATTGTAAAAACGGTTCCAGTCCGATGATTTATGCGGATTGTCATCACGTCTGTATGCATCCCCGGACCCCAGATCGCCGAAATTATACGGCTTCACCGGATTCTTGACTTTGACCGTGCCCATATGCCCGTCCGCGTACAAAGCATTGGTCCGGTGGTCGTGGCGGAATGCATCCGGCATGTTGAATGGAGCAGCGGTTTTTTCATAAGAATATACGATCGCTCGTCCCTCCGGATCGGAAATGCTGCTTCGGGTATCCATCAGGACGAACTGTCTGCTCGGTTGGACGCAATGGGCGAGTTTTTCCAAAACCTCACCGGCATTTTTTTTCGCCTGGCTCAGAATATACCAGTTGTAGCCGTAGTCGCTGTAAACGTATTGTTGGTCCTTGTAATCCTTATGAACTGCCTTCGAAGCGGGGCAGAAAAACACCGAGTAATCAATCAGTTTCAGACTCTTTGATTTCTGGACGGGCCAGGCCTCGCTTTTCATGTCGGCGAACCCGAATACCCAGGACTGGGCGAACATATTGTAAGGCGGATAATAATCGTTGTAGGTCGTGATATATTCCTGCATGGCCAGACCGATTTGTTTTTGATTGTTCACGCAGGCAATGCTTCTTGCCGTCGCTCTTGCCTTGTTCAATGCCGGCAGGAGGATCCCCGCCAGAATCGCGATGATCGCAATAACGACCAGAAGCTCGATAAGTGTAAAGAGTTGCATCCTTTGTTTCATTTTTTTCTCCCGTTATTTTTTATGTTGAAAACCGATTTCCTTTCCACCAATTCGGCGTGGGTATGATAAACATTGAATTCATCCGGAGTGATTTCCAGTTTATCCCCGAGGATGAGACGGACCAGCAATTTTCCGGTTTCGGTGAAATTCTCGCGGAAGGTCGTCAGCGGAACGGCAGTCGAAACGGAACTTTCCGTATCGCCGATCCCGACGATGGAAAAATCCTTCGGGATCTTAAGACCGTGCTCCCATGCGATCCGCTGCGCTCTCGCCGCCATCATGTCCGAAAGTGCGACAAATGCCGTCGGTCGTTCATTTTCCGGCAGAGCCAGCATATTTTCTACGGAGCGTTCTGTTTCATCGGAACAGGATATCCAGCGGGGATCTGTGTGCAGACCGCATTCGGCCATGCCGCGGAGATACCCGGCATGACGGTCCGCCACATAATGGGCCCAATGCGGCACGCAGAGCAAGGCAATCCGGGTATGGCCGTGACCGGCGAGATAATGGACCATGCGGGAGGTCAGTTCGACATTGTCGGTATTGACCGCGGGAAACCTGCCGTGACCGTGTTCGTAGGCAAAAACAAGATCGAGGGAGTATTTTTCGGCGAGTTCGGCGGTCTGTTCGCGCAGTTCATGCCCAGCACTGGTGAAAATGACTTTGCCGATGCGGTTTTCCCCAATCAGACGGAAAGTCAGTTCCAGTTCGTTCTCATCGAAGATCTTGATACTGTAACGGCGGGCGGTGGATTCCATCATGACCCCGGTAATGATCCGGGTGACGGGATTATAGCGCTGCATTTCCCTGAAATTGGAAATCAGGGCGATGGTATTGACTTTGCCGGTGCTGGTGGCGCAGGCGAGCTGATTGGGGATATAATGCAGTTTCGCGGCGATATCCAGAATGCGCTGACGGGTTTCCGGACGCATTTTCGCAGCATAGGCGTCGTCATGCATCACGTGGGAAACCACGCACTTGTTCACGCCCGCTTCTAGGGCAATGTCTTTGATCGTCGGCAGCTTCAATTTGGATCCCCGTCTGTTTATGAAACCGGTTGCATAGAAAAGAATATAATCGAAAAAAAGGATTTGTCAAGAGGGGAAAACAATAAAAATGGGAAAATTTTTTCGGCGGCGTGTTATTCCGGCAGATACCGTCCGCCGGTAGTCCAGAGGATGTGCACGATATTTTCCGGCTTGAGCTTCCGGACGGCGCAGAAATCCGATTTCAAAACCATTTGCGGTCCGGCAAAACCGGCTGCCGCGGAGGGTTCGATCTTCAGCTTTTCAGTCTCCCGCGTGATTTGCTGATATTCCGTCAGCATCTCGTCTTTGACCGTGAAACAGCCGCCGACCAGCGTCCTGACCAGCCGTCCGACGAAAGCGGAAGGCCGCCCCACCGCCAGACCGTCCGCCAGCGTCTTGTTGGTCAGTCCGATGTCATACACGCTGATGCCGTCATGCTTGCCGCTGATCAAACCGAGCGTCATGCAGGGGGAATCGACCGGCTCGGCAAAGAAACAATGAACGGCATTCCCGAACAGGGTTTTCAGACCGAAACAGATGCCGCCCGGCGCACCCCCTACCCCGCAGGGCAGATACACGAACAGCGGATGATCTGCGTCCGGAACGATGCCGCGCAGCCGCAGCTGATCGCGCAGCCGGAACGCCGACACCGCATAGCCGAGGAACAGCTCGGGTGAATTTTCATCGTCCACGAAATACGAATACGGATCGGACTGAGCCTCGCGTCTCCCCTGTTCCACGGCGCTGGAATAATCGCCGGCATATTCGATCACTTCCACGCCGCGCGAACGCAGCAGCTTCTTCTTCCAGTCCTTGGCATCGGCGGACATGTGC
>JAZUCR010000034.1:0-3729 GCA_045639225.1 Victivallales bacterium | reverse complement strand
GGACGGCAGTCCTTTACCAACAGAGAATTTTGGGAGAATCTATGCAAAACACACGGTTTTTGACGGAGAATCCTGTCTCTGAGGCGGTCTCCGCAGGACGTGATAAAAAGTCGTAAGTCGCTGATGTAAGGTGGCCTATTTACAAAAGAAAACTGGGACTCGGTCTTAAAGGACTGAATCCCAGAGATTTTGTTAGTGGTGGAGGTTGAAAGACTTGAACTCCTGTCCTCTATAAAGTAACCTGTTCATCATCTTTTGATTGAAAATCCGCCTTGAAAATCATTCTCCTCTTTTCTCTTTGGACTTTTCCTTTTTCAATTCTTCTTCGAACTGTTCCAGTTCAGTGCTGTCGATCATGCCGAGTTTCTTCAGTCGGATGATTGCGGGAGGGTCATCCGGTTGGATTTCGAGATAATTGGCTCGGACGGGTTTCGCGGTCGCTGCCGGAGCGACAGGTTTCTGCTTCCGGATTGATTTCTGGGACGGGACATCGTTCTCTTTGTGCATCAGCATCAGGAGGATTTGCAGGACCTCTTCCCGGACTTCCGGTTTCAGATGCATGAAGTGAAGGATCACTGCGGTGCCGGATGTCTCGGAAAACTTTTCCGCACGACGATGGATGAAGTTGTAAAGATTCGAATATGCGATGGAAATTTTCTTCTCGGTCTTGAGCCATTTCTGGATCGCCGCGATCTTCTTTCCCTGCAAATGCTGCTCCATGATTTCCGTTTCCAACGCCGCCAGTTTCGGACTGTGCGGGCCCGGCGATTTCGGCATTTTCCGTTTTGCTTTCAATGTCGTTGTTCCTCCCATTCGTTCAATTTTCCTTCGCCGGTATTATAGCCTCGATCAGGTGTTTTTTCAAGCGATAAAAAACAAATAATTAAGGAATATTTTATCTGCTATGATACGGACAATATACAGATAATTTATCTATTTATTTTGCTTTTTTATCTATACCCAAGCGGAGCTTAGGGTAAGAGCGTCTTCCATAATCGGGAAATTTTCACAAAGTTTCCATGCAGACTTGACAAATCGCCGTTGCCGATTTATAGTACCATATCGAGCTTTTCCCGCCATGATTCTGGCGGAGGGATTCACCTGTTACGCCGAGGCGTTCCCGTGTTTACCTGTGCCAGAATCAAAGCCACCCGCGGCAATGGAGCCGATTTTTACCGGCGTCATCTTTCCTGCAACGACTATTTCTCCGAACACGAGTCCGTTTCGGGCGAATGGCATGGCTCGCTTGCCGGAGAACTGGGACTTTCCGGCAAGACGGTCGAACAGTCCGTTTTCATGCGCTTCCAGCAGAACATCAATCCCGCGACCGGCGGTCGTCTGACCGCCCGCAATGTCGAAAACGCCGTCCGGTTTTACGATTTCCAGTGTTCGGCGCAGAAATCGGTTTCGATCATGTCTCTCTTCGATCCCCGCCTGGCGCAGGCCCATCGGGACGCGGTCCGGGCGGCGATGCGCGAGATGGAGAATTTTGCCGCGGTGCGGCTTCGCTCGGGCATTCACGCCAACAGCAACAACATCGAGTTTACGGGCAATTTCCTCTATGCAGAGTATCATCACGACTCCAGCCGTCTGCTGGACCCGCAGCTGCACACTCACAATGTGATCGTGAACGTCACCCGGGACAAGGAGGGACATTACAAGGCATTGCAGAGCCGCGAAATGGTGCGGGCAATCCGTCTGGCCAGCAAGGTCTACTTGAGCGAACTGGCGCGGCACTGCCTCGAACTGGGCTATCTGCTCGAAAAGAAATACCGCGATAAAGGCGAACTGGTCGGCTTCGAGATCAGGGGATTGCCGGAAGAACTGCTGCAGCGCTGTTCACGGCGTCGCGGACAGATCGACGAGGCGATCGAAGCGTTTGTCCGCAAACACGGGCGTCAGCCCACGACGGAGGAGGTGACCCGGATCACGCTGGACACGCGCAGCAGGAAACTGCTGACCTGCTCCGACGCCGAGGTCAGAAATCATAAACTCTCGCTGTTTTCAGCGGAGGAAAAGGATCATCTCGCCGATCTTTACCGGGCCGCCCGCCGCCGTGGTGGAATGTTTGCGGTCTGGTACAATGAGGAGGAGCGGATTCAGGCGCTACAGTCGGTCGCGGCGCAGTTGTTCGAGCGGGAAACGGTCGTAACACGGGACAAACTTCTCGCGGAAACGCTGAATCAGCATCTCGGCAAAACCGATGTCGGAGAATTGAAACAGTCGTTGTCGAACGTACCGGAACTGCTGAATCTTGAAGAACCCGCGGTCAATCCCTGCTTTACCACGCACGAACATCTGGAGCGGGAGGCGGCGGTGCTGAAACTTGCGCGTCTCACGGTCGGTATGGAACAGCCGCTGACCGCCGCTGCGGAGCCGTTTGCACTCGCGCAAGACGGGTTCGACCATTCGGCGCAGAAGGCGGTCGTGGAGGAGATTCTCGCCTCACGCGATAAATTTCAGATATTCCGCGGCGTCGCGGGCGCGGGCAAGACCTCGACCTTGCAGGAACTCTGCCGTTGTATGCGTCAGGGCGGAGCCGGCGCGATCCATGTGATCGCCCCGACCAATTCCGCCGTAGACGTGCTGCGCACGGAAGGCTTCGGTTCGGCGCAGACGGTTGCGAAATTTCTGCAGGATGAAGACGCCCTGCCGCCGGACGGGACTTATCTCATCGTGGATGAAGCGGGGTTGAACTCGATCAAACAGGGGCACGATATGATGCAGTTGGCCGTTCGGCACAACTACCGGGTCCTTTTTGTCGGTGACGAGCGTCAGCACAGTTCGGTGGAAGCGGGCGATTTTCTCCGGCTTCTGGAGCAGTATTCGCCCGTCACCAAAACGGAACTTGCCGAAATCCACCGCCAGCGTCACGAGGTGTACCGGTACGGCATGGAACTGACCGCCAGGGGCGAAACGGAAGCGGCATTCGAGCATTTGGACCGGCACGACTTCGTTCACGAAAACGGCGCGGACTATCTGGACGATGCGGCAAAACGGTTTCTGGAGTTGACCGACCACGGGCAAAAACCGCTGGATTGTCTCGCGGTTGCGCCGACCAATCGGGAATGCGACCTTTTGACCGAAAAAATCCGGGAACATTTGAAGCAGGCCGGTCTGCTGGACGGCAAGACCGAGCGGCAGGTCGCCGCATTCCGCTCGTGGGGTTGGCCCAAAGAGCGTCTTGGCAATGCGGCAAGCTACCATCCGGGAATGAAGATTTTCTTCACTTCGCGGGCCAAAAATCTGGGCGAGCCGGGCACTGTGGTCGAAGTCGCGGCGGTCGAGGGGCGGAAACTCCGTCTGATCGACGGGCGGAGTTTCTATCCTTCGCAATTCAAAGACCGCATCGATGCGGGATGTTTACGGGACATTGCGGTCGCGCAAGGCGATGTGGTGCGCTTCACGGTCAATCTCAAGACGGCGGCGTACAAAATCAACAATGGCTGTCTGGGCATCGCCACGGGCAATCCGCATGAATTCATTCTGCTGGATCACGACCGAAAACCGCTGGACACAGTGACGCTGCCGCCGGAGTTTTGCGGCTTCAAGGCGGGCTGGGTGATGACCTCGCACGCCGCCCAGGGAATGACCTCGGAAAATGTGGTGGTCGCGGCGGAAAAGATGTCGGCGCAGGCATTTTATGTGGCCTGTTCGCGCGGCAAGAGGGATCTTTCGCTTCACATTCCCGACAAGGCATTCTTCAGAGACCGTCTGCTCAAACTGCCC
>JAZUCR010000033.1:0-3332 GCA_045639225.1 Victivallales bacterium | reverse complement strand
AGACCGTTTCCGTGAACGCGGATTTCGCTCCGGACTGCTCGCGCCAGATGCCGTCCAGGATCTCCTGGATCTCATCCAGACACCGCCCGCAGGCGCCGCCGGCCTTGGTGTAGTCCGTGATCTGGGCGACGGTATGCAGGTTGTTTTCGAGCGCGACCTTCCGGATCTTGGTGTCGGCGACGCCGAAGCATTTGCAGACGATGCGGCCTTCATGGTCGTCGTCCGATTCGACCGCCTCGTAACTTTCACCGTGGCGTTTCTTGTAATCGGAGATCGCCGCCTGCAGCGCTTCCATGCCCATCACGGAACAGTGCATCTTTTCCTCGGGCAGCTCACCGAGCAGCGCCACGATGTCCTTGTTGGTGATCTTCGCGGCTTCTTCGAGCGTCTTGCCTTTGACCAGTTCGGTCAGAGCGGACGAGGAAGCGATCGCGCTGGCGCAGCCGAAAGTCTTGAATTTCGCCTCGGCGATCTTCCCTTCGGCATCCAGTTTCAGGTAGATTTTGAGCGCGTCGCCGCAGGTGATGTTGCCGACTTCGGCGACCGCATCGGCATCCTCGATCTCCCCGACGTTCCGGGGATTCAGAAAATGATCCATCACTTTTTCAGTGTATTTCCACATTACAGATGCCCTTCAGACATAGTTTTATTCATACTCCCAGTGTGATAGCCGTCCAAATCTGCCGTGACAAATGAAAAACCAAGTTCGTGAAATTCGATGGATATGCGACTGCGACAATCTGGAGAGAATAGTTTTTCGATTTCTTCCGGAATGACTTCAATGCGAGCAATCTGCCCGTGGAGTCGGACACGGACTTGATGAAACCCCATATCCAAAAGTAACTGTTCCGCTTTGTCGATCATTTTCAGCTTTTCCGGCGTAATGCGTTCTCCATAAACAAATCTGCTGGAAAGGCAGGCAAAACTCTGTTTGTTCCACGTCGCAAGACCAATGCGCTGAGAGAGTTGGCGGATTTCCGCTTTACATAAACCAGTCTGACGCAGCGGACTGAGAATGCCCAGTTCTGCGACAGCTGTCAATCCGGGACGATAATCTCCGTCATCGTCCGTATTCGACCCTTCTGCAATATGTTTTATGCCGTAATGACGACAGGATGCGATGATTTTTTCAAAGAGTTCATGTTTGCAGAGATAACAACGGTTTCGGGGATTATCACGGAATCCGGGAATATCCAGTTCTTCGCTTTCCAGAATGATGTGACGGATTTTTCGCTCCGCACAAAATTTCACCGCTTCTGACAGTTCCCGTTCCGGAAACGAGCAAGATTTTGCCGTATATGCAATCACACGGTCTCCGAGAACGTTGTGTGCACATTGCAATAGGAACGTGGAGTCGACCCCACTGGAAAAAGCGACCGCCAGTGAAGGATAGCCCTTCAGTGCGGTCAGCAGGAGTTGATATTTTCTTTCGGTCTCGACGGAAATTTTCATATTTCAAGCCCCAGCAGGAGACCAACGACGGTATTGGCTTCCATGGCGGCGGCGATGCCCACCCGCGGCGATGCCGGAGCAAGTTCCGGCGAAATTCCCGAAACCAGGTCGCCCACGAGGTAAAGATTCTTGCCTGCCTTGCGGACGCGGATGTCGTTGGACTTGCCGAATCCCGCCAGCCCGGAGGCCGCCACCACCGGGATTTTGCTGTCGGCCAGCGCACCGATCAGCATGGTCTTGGCATCCGCCTTGTCGAAGGCTTCCACCACCACATCGCAGTCGGCAAAAAGGTCCTGCGTGTTCTCCTCGTTCAATCGAAGGTCGCGGAAGTCCAGTTCCAGATCGGGGTCGATCCGACGCAGATTCTCCGCCAGTGCTTCGGTTTTCTTTCTGCCGACCTGATCGGCGAAGAAGAACTGACGGTTGAGATTGCTCGACGAGACCACGTCGAAATCCGCCGCGACGAACCGCCGTATTCCCGCGCGGACCAGATGCGCCAGCACATTGGACCCGAGACCGCCGAGCCCGGCAAC
This sequence comes from Victivallales bacterium, assembly GCA_045639225.1. Taxonomy (GTDB): domain Bacteria; phylum Verrucomicrobiota; class Lentisphaeria; order Victivallales; family UBA1829; genus SIG94. The sequence continues at coordinate 1,347 of JAZUCR010000033.1, read as the reverse complement.
TCCGACCTTTGCATTTTCGAGGATCGTCCGCTGAGCATTCGTGAGATAGGGATTGATGTTCATCAGCCGCCTCCCACCATGGAAAACAGATTGACCGTATCCCCGTCTTTCAGCTCGAAAGTCGCCAGCGGGTCCTTTTCGGTCAAGATTTTCCCGTTCCATTCGAGGATCAGGTTTTTCGTTCCCAGTTTCCGTGCCTGCAGAAAGCCGAGGATCTTTTCGCCGGGCGCGACCTCCGTTTCCTTACCGTTCAAAATCACTTTTGCCATTTTAATTCTCTATCTTTTTAGTTGTGTATTGTCTCAAAAAAAAGCCGAAAACAAACCTTCCATATTGTCTCTAGTTTATAATATACACCCGAAAAATACTGTTGTCAAGTCTAAACACTATTGTTTTTGTAGATTTTTTGTTATCATGAGAGAGACTGTTGCAGAGGTGATTCGACAAATAATATTATCCGATTTAGCGAAGGCGGAACGCGGCGTTAGCCGCGAACTTCCTGGGAATACTGGGAGAACTGGGAAGACTGGGAATACTGGGAATCGAGGGAAGCGATGGCATGGCACGAGATCACCGGGGCAGGGGCACGAAAAAGCACACGGGATGCCGGGATAATAAGTCGTCAGTTTTCAGATTTCAGTGGTCAGATTTTTCAAAGCGGTCCTTGTAGTTCCGCAAGGATTCGGCGGAGAGGTCAGGATCCAATTCGAATTGGATGCCGTGATCGTCTTCTGCGGCGTCCGTTTTATGGCGGAAACGGCTAAGACCCTTTCGCCGGAATCAATTGTACTGCACCCCAATCCGCATTCCGGCTGTCCCATGGCGGACATGGCTTCGCCGGAAGCGGTGGCGGAGTATCGGGAAAAACATCCCGACACTCTGGTCGTGGCGTATGTGAACACCACCGCGGCGACCAAGACCGAGGTCGATCTCTGCTGCACCAGCGGCAATGCGGAAAAACTGATCGCCGGACTTCCCGCCGATCGGAAGATCCTTTTCCTGCCGGACGCCAATCTCGGCGCGAACCTCAACCACAAGCTGGGGCGGAAGATGGATCTGTGGCCGGGGTGCTGTCCGACCCACAACAAGATTCTGCCGGAACACATCACGGCGGCGAAGGAGAAACATCCCGGCGCGCTGGTGCTTGTGCATCCCGAATGCACCCCCGCCGTGGTCGCGCTGGCGGACCGGGCGCTTTCGACCGGCGGCATGCTGAAATTCGTGCGCGAATCGGAACAAAAGGAGTTTATCATCGGCACGGAGTGCGGCATCCTCCACCGGATGCGGAAGGAGAATCCGGGGAAACAGTTTTACCCGCTCGAACCCGCCGTGGTTTGTCCGAACATG
>JAZUCR010000032.1:0-2171 GCA_045639225.1 Victivallales bacterium | reverse complement strand
CCTTTTTTAAGAAGGGCTTGCACTTCTATTGTCTTTTTTCGCGTTTTTTCACACTGTTTTCTAATCCCATGACAGATTTTCACCGCCCCGGGGATTATTTTCTGTCTGTCAAGTTTTTTTCGCTCCTTTCGCACAACTCATTGGATTTCTTTTGAAAATTTAATTTGCATTCCGGGAAAAACAAGATATTGTATCATCCAAATAATTGATTTATCCAATCATAATGTTGATAAATATGACCATAAAGAAGAAAAAAGAATCGGGTGGGGGTTCTCTGCCGGAAAAATGGAAAATGAAGGTTTTTCCGGATGAGCCATCCGGAAAACTCAGACTGACCGCCCAGGAACGGTCCTGGCTCGAAAATCATGAACATTTCCATGGCTGCCGGGAGATCCTTGCGGTGATCCGCAGCCGGGCGCTGCTGTGCCTGAACGGCAGGCCCGTCCGTCTCTCTCCGGGAGAATTCCTGGTGATCGATCCGTGGGTCCGGCATACGGCCGGCCATTTGCCTGACGACTCTGCGGTTTTCTGGTGGTGCATGCTGGAGCCCCGCCGTTTCGAGATCCTGCTCTGGCGGCGGAACCGGGTCGATTCATATCAGATCATGGAGTCGGAAGATTTTGTCCGTCTGCTCGATCAGACTCTTGCCGAAACCAACAATCCGGCAGCGGCCGCCGAACTGCAGCATTTTATCGGCGGTTTGATCTGTCGTTTTTTCCGGACGGTGACCGATCCGGTTCCTTTATCCGCCGACAGTCTTCATCAGGAAACCGCCGTGCAGAAGGTCCTTGCCTGGCTGGAGAAACTTCCCGTGCTGAGATGTTCGCTCGGAGAAGCGGCCGCACTGTCCGGTTACAGTCCGACCCATTTCCAGCGCCTGTTCAGACAATATACCGGCGAATCTTTTTATGACTATCTGCAGCGCAAACGGCTGGAACGCTACCAGATTTTACGAGACAAGCGGAATATCATCAAAAAAGAGCTCGCCCATCTGCTTGGTTTCGCTTCGACTGCCGCCCTCAATCACTGGGAACGCCGGATCAAGGCGGCAGTCCAATGAAACATACACAATTTACCGAGGTCAGTCGGTCAGCACCGCCAGCGGCCAGAACTGCGGCCGGTTGAAACAGCCGGTACCCGGTTTGGTCGCATTGGAAAGCGAATGTTCGACCGCCTTGCCATGGTCCCGGTCCGCTGCATAGAGACCGAAAGCGAAGTTATATCCCTTTTCCAGCTTCATCGGCAGCAGATAATCCCGGGGGAATTCCGCTTCATAGATGTAACCGTCCTTCGTCCTGGTGAATTTCGCCGGGATCTCCGTGGCGATCGTGTTGTTTTTCGGCGCCGCGATCCCCAGCGTCAGCTGAATATCCGGCGACATGCCGCGCCAGACTTCGCAGCGTTTCCCGTCTGCGGTCGGCATGAAACCGTATTCGTAATCGTCGTCGTCATATCCGGCCTTTCCGGTCCGGATGGCCGAGCAGCGGGTGTCGAAAAACACCTGCAGCACATCGTCGTTCCAGCGGTATCCGGGCTTGCTGCCGGGCGAGAACACATCGTCGCGGACCTTGACCCGCAGATACATTTTCTTCTCATCCCACGCGAGCTGGTAAGACGCCGAAAAATTCTTGTCGGTGAAGGAAGGTTTCTTGCCCACCTTGTTGTCCAGACGGATCGACGGGATCTTGTCCCAGTCTCCGGTGAATTTCTTCACCGCGAAGCAGTGCAGATCCAGCTGCTTGCTGAAGATCTGGCTGCCGATCCGGCAGACATACGGGATCGGAATGGATTCCATCCGGTCGGAACGGATCGGCTTCGGCAGGTCGATCAGCAGCGAGGTCTCGGCGGTCCGCGGGATCGTGAACGCATGTTCTTTGCCGAAGATCTTCAGCGTTCCCTTCAATTCGCGCGCCACCTGGTTGACCAGAGTCAGTTTGACCTGATTCCCCGGCATGATCTCGAATCCGATATGGCAGGGCAGGCGGTCCGGATCGTCCAGCACAGCGGATGCCAGCGCTTTGGTGAATTTGTCGAAATCGCCCTTTTGCCCCCGGATGAACAGCGGGAATGAGGATACGGCAAAACTGCCGTCCTCCGCCGGTTTCCGCTTCACGCCCATCAGGTCGATGAATTCCGCACCGGCATAATCAAGTCGGAGGCCAAGCGGTCTT
>JAZUCR010000031.1:0-3170 GCA_045639225.1 Victivallales bacterium | reverse complement strand
TATCGCAATGGTGTTTCAGAATTATGCGTTGTATCCTCACATGACGGTTTACGATAACATGGCGTTCGGTCTGCGGCTGCGCAAGTTTTCCAAAGCAGATATCGACAAGCGGGTCCGCAGTGCGGCGGAAATTCTGGGAATGCAGGATTATCTGAACCGGAAACCGAAAGCGCTTTCCGGCGGTCAGCGTCAGCGTGTGGCCGTGGGCCGGGCGATCGTGCGGAAACCCAAAGTGTTCCTGTTCGACGAACCGCTGTCGAATCTGGATGCGAAGATGCGCGTGCAGATGCGTACCGAAATCAGCAAGCTGCATACGAGGCTGGAAACGACTATGATCTATGTTACGCACGATCAGACGGAAGCCATGACGATGGGAGACCGGATCTGCGTGATGAAGGACGGAGTGATCCAGCAGGTGGATACTCCGATGAACATTTACGACCGTCCGGCGAATACCTTTGTAGCCGGCTTCATCGGCACCCCGCCGATGAATATATTCCGGGGCAGAGTGCAGCGCTACGACACCCGACTGGTATTCAAGAACGATTCCATGAGCATACAGCTGCCGGACGGGTGGAAGGAAAGCGCCCTGCCCTATGCTGAAAAGGAAATCCTGTTCGGGATCCGGCCGGAAGAAATCGGAACGGAATCGGCAACCGGAGCGAACCGGCAGGTGATTCATGCCAGAGTCGATGTGATCGAACCGATGGGAGCCGAAACATATCTTTATCTGGATGTTTCCACCGAAACGGGCAATACCTGTATTGCGCGGGTGGATGCACATAAAACGGTCAAAGTGGGCGAGACACTGGATCTGCCGCTGCGTTTTGACAATGCACACTTATTTGATCCGGAATCAACTCAGATTCTGGTGTAAACGATAATCAAAAAACCATGTCTTCATGCCGCATGACAATTGAGGAGCGGTACCGAAAGCATGGCAGGAGAAGGGATTTTTCCGGCGCCGCGGGTGACCGGAACAAGGTATGAAAAACGTCACTATTGACGACTGGGACTGGTGTATAGACGATGAGTCGCGTCTGGATCCGTGGTTTCGGATCTATCGAGAAGTGGAAGAAAAATTTACGGTCAAATCCGATGACACCACTCAGGTTTTCCGTGTTCAGGACTCCAGGCAGCGGAATTATTATGTCAAGCATATATCGCCGAACAGCATCCGTGAACATCTGATCGCATTCTTCTCATCCAAAGCCAAAAATATCTATGAATCCTCCAAGCTGCTGCGCGATGAAGAAATTCCGTGTGCGGAATATCCGGCGTGGGCGAAAAACGGAACCGAATCCATGCTTCTTTCGCTGGAAATCCAGGATACTGTCCCTGCCCTGGAATACTGGTTCCGGACCGCGGCCCAGGATTCCGCGAAACACCGCGAATTCGTTTCCGTGCTGGCCGATCTGATCGCCAACTGCACCGCTTCCTCCATCATCATCCCTCAGATTTCTCTGGATAATATTCTGGTCCGTACCGATGGCTCCGCCATGTTCATAATCAATCCGCTGGATGCAGAAAAGAAAGACGACAGTCTTTCAGAGAACGAACGTCTGCCGTATCTGAACCCGTTCATCGAACTCCGCGGGGAAATATCGCCGGAAGATATGAGCATCGACCTGCACGAATCGGGTTTTTCAGGCAATTCGATCGATGTTGCCGAACTGCTGCACGAGAGGATCGATGCATTCGAAGAAGATATCGAAAACGGTTCCTGGCCGGATTATGCCGCGCATGTGCTGGAAGGTGAAGCCGGAGCATTATACCGGGTGATCAGCAAGCCGAACAGTATTCTGCGGATCCGGAATACGATTTGGAGAACCGCCCTGCCCGAGCCGGACGACAGCAATTCGACCTTGGAAGATCTGCATGATGAGGAAGCAGAAGAGGTCTGGATCGACTCCTTCAAAGCGCAGCTGCTGCGGTATCATTGTGCAAAAGTCCCGCTTTCCTGGGAACAGTTCGAAGATGGCCGCAATATCGTTCGTTTTGCCACGAACTACGATGATATTCTTGCTTGCGGATTCAATCAGTAAGACCCGCTTCCCGAAAAGAAGTTTTCCATCCGGCCCGGATTTGATTTGTTTGAACCGGCCAAGCAGAAAAAGGTAAGAAAAAAAAGAATTTTTTTACTTACGGATTGAAAAAGCCTTTTTTGGATATATATTAAAATCTGATATTTTTTATATTCGAAGACAGGCAAATAAAATAATATTCAAGTCATTGTTTCGAAAGGATGCATAGTTGTTATGAGCAAGCTGACTCTGCCGTTCAAATACTGTTTCACGCCATCAGGACAGCGGATCGCATGGCAAAAGTTTCAGTCATTCCGCAAAACGGTCAAAGAATCCGGCTGGAAAGTAGCAGCTTGGAAAGTCCGCAACAAGATATTCAGATTGTCCACCCCGCAGGAACAGGCCAACTGGACACCGGCCAGGCAGTATTTCGGTTCTCTGGCGATTCCGGCGAATTCCTATGAATCGCATTATGAAGCCGATGAAGATTTCAGCGACCGGAAGACCGATATCAAGGCGCTGGCTTTTTACCTTCCGCAGTTTCATACATTTCCAGAAAACGACCACTGGTGGGGAAAAGGTTTTACCGAATGGACCAATACCCGTAAGGCAGTTCCGCAATATCCTTCGCATTATCAGCCGCGGGAACCGCACAACGATATAGGATATTATGACCTGTCGGACTGGCATACCTTGCAGAAGCAGGCAGAAATGCTGAAACGTCACGGCATTTACGGTCTCTGCATTTATCATTACTGGTTTTCCGGCAAAAGACTGATGGAAAAACCGGTCGATCTGCTCCTGGAACATCCGGAAATCGATCTGAAGTTCTGCCTGTGCTGGGCCAATGAGAACTGGACCAGAGCGTGGGATGGTCAGCAGGGTCATATACTGATTGCCCAGAAACATCAGAATGATGATATCGATTATATCAAGGACCTGAAAAAATATGTCATGGACAAACGTTATATCCGGGTCAACGGAGCGCCGCTGATCCTGGTGTATCGTCCGGGCATTCTCCCGAATCCGTCGAAGACATTCAGTTTGTGGCGGAAATGGGCCATGGAAAACGGAATCGGCAAGATCCGCATTCTGGTGGTCCGCGGCTGCATCAGCACACCGGAATCCGCCATGATCGAAGGAGCG
>JAZUCR010000030.1:0-4512 GCA_045639225.1 Victivallales bacterium | reverse complement strand
CTGCGTTTCGCCCAGTTCGGCTTTGGTGGTGAAGTGCGTTCCGATCTTCTCGGTCAGCCATTTGATCCGTTCCGGACCGGCCTGAATGATCTTCAGGGCATTTTCGCGGTTGCACAGGTTGCCGCCGGCGTATAAGGTATCCGAAAGATGTTCGGCGAATGAATCCTGACTGTCCGTGACACAGGCGATGCCGCCCTGTGCGAGACGGCTGTTGCAGTCCTCGATCTCGCCTTTGGTCACGATGGCGATCTCACCCGGACAGGTTTCCGCCAGCGTCAAAGCGCTAGAAAGACCGGCCAGTCCGCTGCCGATTACCAGATGATCGAAATACAATTCCTGTTTTTCTGTCATTTTTTCCGCACCTTTTTTCATTTGCGGGTTTTATTTTTCGGTTTAAGCTGGTAAATTACATCTGTTTTGCCGTTTTGTCTAACTATGTGCTGATAAAAAAAGGAAAAAATATGGATATTTCTTCAAAAAACGACCAAATCAGGCGTGACCGGCTGCTGGCGTTCCGGTCCGGACGACTCCGCACTGTGCTGGAGATCCTGCTGAGCGCGGCTTCGGGAGCGTTGTATGCGACGGTTTTCGCCGGGGTGGAATGGTATGTTCTGGCATGGATCGGGATGCTGCCGCTGTACTGGCTGATCCGGCGCGGTTCCAGCGGGCGGGCTTTTCTGCTGGCGTTCGTGTGGGGTTTTTTCGAGAACCTCTTCGCGTTCATGTGGCTGCGTGAGATCGAAGTTTTCATTCCCCTGATCGGCGGACTGGTTCTGGGGATATTCGTCGGCTTATGGGGCATGATGGTGCCGTTCATGAACCGGAATTTCCTGACCCCGCCGGAGATCCGGCTCAAAGGCAGTGCCGTTTCCGCGTCCTGGGTAAGCGATGCGCCGTTCCGGGAACTGGTCTATATTCTGGCGCTGGCTGCATGGTGGTGCATTCTGGAATGGCTCCGCTCGTGGATCTTCACCGGACTGCCCTGGAATCTCGCCGGCAGCAGTCAATGGCGCATTCTGCCGCTGATCCAGGTCTGCGAATATACCGGGATCTACGGCGTCAGTTTCGCCGTTGTGCTGGTCAATCTGGCGATCGCTTCCGGACTGGAACGCTGCAATCGGAAAGGGGTCCGGCATTATTATCCGCTGCTTTTTGCGTTGGCCCTGGTCTGCGCGTTCATGACTTTCGGACTCAAACGGATCCGTCAGTATTCCCGAATGGACAATGCTCCTGAGTATAAAATCGGCGCGGTGCAGCCGCATCTTTCCCAGCGGCGCACCGGGGGACGGGAAAAAACGCTCGAGGCGATCAAAACCTGCGTGTCCCTTTCCGATCAGCTGCTGGATTCGAAGGAGAAACCCGATCTGATCGTGTGGCCCGAAACCGCGGTCCCGGTTCCGCTGAACGCCGCCGATCCGCTGGCCGAGTATTACCGTGAAGAACTCCTGCGGCTCGGACGCAAGGGAAATATCCCGATGCTGCTCGGCGCGATCACCCTCAAGAGCGATCCCGCCGAACCGGGCGGCGTGGCGGTTTACAATTCCGCCGTCCTGGTCAAGCCAGGACTGGATATCGGCGATACCTACAGCAAAGTGCATATCGTGCCGTTCGGCGAATTCGTGCCGTTCGGACGGGAGTTCCCGATCCTGAACCGCATTGTCGGCATGGGCCGCAATCTCTGCCGCGGACCGGGGTTCCGTCCCCTGGAGATCCTGCCCGGACTCTATGCCGGGATCTCGATCTGCTACGAGGATATTTTCCCGTATATTTCGCGGGCTCATGCGAGACGCGGCGCGAATATCCTGCTGGTGGTCACCAACGACGCCTGGTACCCGACCAGCAACGAACCGGTCCAGCATTTCGCCAATTCGCTGTTCCGCGCCATTGAAACGAGGCTGCCGATGATCCGGATCGGCAACTCCAATTACAGCGTGCTGATCGCCCCGACGGGACATGTCACCCAGACCCTCTTCCGGACTGAGGACGGAAAACCCGATCCCGGCATCCAGAAACGCGGCTGCTCCCTGATGCGGCTAGCTTACCGGACGATCCCGGGACAGACTTTCTACACGAAATACGGCAATGTGTTCATCGGACTCTGCGGCGCATTTTTCCTGATCGTGCTGATGTTCGCGCTGCAGAACTGGCGCAAATTCCATCAGGCATTCGAAGATGCTTTTGCCGAACCGAAAAAAGCGGCGGAAAAAAACACACGTGACGGTTCGGGAGAGCGTGAAGCCGGGGCATGACGCGGGAATACAGAAATGCGGAAGCCGATGATATGGTATGAGATTTCCGGTTTTCCGCGATTGTCGGACCTGTCGGACTGGTCAGACCTGTCCGACGGATCGCGCACTGCATGCCATGAGTTCGTAACACCCGATACCCAATACTGTGTTTTACTTGTTTTTATGTTGATTTTTCATTTTTACCCTTGAATTTTCATTTTTTTCGGTTATATTTCCATGATGCCGATAATTTGAACAGGAATTATCGGCATCATGACGGTATGAATTTGATATTGATTTATGACGGGATACAGTGAAAAAACAATTCATGATGCGGGTAATATATTACCGATCCTTATGAGGGACAGAGACATTCTTTCTTATTGCATGCGGTCGATAGTTTCCGCATTGCGGATCAGGGTTTTCCACGCGGCGGAAGTCTTTTTCGAACGTTCCTCGAAATACATGACGATCCCGCTGCAGTTTTTGAACTTCCGGCCTTCGATGATCTCCACGCGGCCGCCGCTCAGAAGAACGCGGATGCGGTCCCCATTCCACGGTTTTTCAAAAATTACCGGCATATCCTCATCCAGTTCCTTTTTGCTCAAGCCAGCGGCCACGTAAGCATACGACGTGATCTGTTCCGACAGGTAATCGGGATCCGTTCCGACATATCGATCATCTTTCACCCTCAGATCGGACAGGATCACGGTCAGTTCGGCGAGTCCGTGAACGCCCGGTTTCGCCGGATACCGGCCTTCATGCCGGGAAAGATAGGTTTTCAGTTCGCTGCGGAAACGGGCCAGGTTTTCCATCGGATCCCTGCGTTTCGCATTGTCTTCTTCATACCAGTAACGGGTCCAGACTATGGAAAAAACCGTTCCCGCCGTCGTGATCAGAATAAACCCGGCAGCTATGGCAATCAAACATCCCCGGATGAATGACTTTTTTTGATTCGGAACCGGATTTCCCATTGGCGGACGGACGATCAGTCCTTGAAGCGCCAGCGGGCGCATTGGAGCTGTGCAACACCTTTTTCGGGACGGAATTCATACCAGGCGGTCACCAGAGTGCCGTCGGCCAGTTCCGCCGTCGAGGTATAGCCCATATCCGGAGACGGACTGTCATCGGATATGATGATGGGTTCGGACCAGGTTCCCCCTTCGTCGGAGCTGACCCGGCAGCGGCTGCTGCTGAAGGGTTTCCGCCGTAAACCGTAACTCATCAGAATACGACCGTCATGGAGTTTCAGCAGGTGCGGGGGCAATCCGTCCGCGACCTGATGCAGATTCTGCCAGCTTCTGCCGCCGTCTTCCGAAACCATCTGCCAGGTCGCACTGTGATTGATACGGATATGGGTGATGATTTTTCCGGACGCAGTTTCCACGCTGTGCAGTTCATGCCAGGTCCGCAACTGGTGTTCCCCGAAATCGCCGGTGCGGAAACGGGAAATTTCCTGCCAGGTGAGGCCGTCATCCGTGGAACGCAGGCAGGCGATCTCCTCTGCAAAGGTCGAGGTCTGGACACAGCAGCAGCTGTCAACCCGTCCGCAGTAGAACAGCGAACCGTCGTGCAGGACGATGGGACCGTGAACATTATTGACGCCGATGCGGTATTTTTCGCTCCAGGTCTTACCCCGGTCGGTCGAACGGCGCAGGAAGAAGCCGTGTTCCCGGCGCAGAATGCCGATGGTGATCGAATCTTCGACCCGGTTCCAGTGAGCCTGCGCCCCCTGGCGGTCGCCCTGGTTGACGTATGCCAGACTGGTGAAATAGTTGAGCAGCCAGGTCCCCGCCGGGGTGACGATGATCCCCGCGTCGCGGTCGTCCAGCGGGCCGCTGCTCAATTTTCGCGGCTTGCTCCAGGTTTTACCTCCGTCGGGACTTTCATAAATCAATACCCGACCGAACGGGTCCACATGGCCTTCGCGTTCGCCGGAACACACCAGTGCCAGATGGTCATTTCCCATATTGCACACGGTCGGCCAGCCGTGGTAATTGAGTTGTTCATCGGTTTCGATCCACTGCCGGTCCAAAATGGTGATTTTCGGCTGAATTCCGTTGCCGTACGGACCTTCGGATAAATTTGTGTCGGACATCTGGTTTATCTCCCTTTTGAAAATGAAGACAGGTAATTCTGATACTAAATAAGGGCATCTGTCCGCAGCTGGTATTTGTCAATGGGTCATTGAATGCACCTCGCGTTCAATGACTGTTTCGACATTTACTTCATAGTCTGCCAGTTTGTCAAGAATATACTTCCTGTCTTTGTAAATTTCAATGAT
>JAZUCR010000029.1:0-5231 GCA_045639225.1 Victivallales bacterium | reverse complement strand
CTTTTTGCCGCCGTAACGAAGATAATTCTGAATGTCGTTTTTCTGTTTTTCCGAAAGGGTGGCCAGCGCCGTTTCCGAACGGGTGGAAGCGGTCGTGTAAACCGGTGTTTTCAGATTTTTCAGAATCTTCTGCTGCGCCTCGGTGAAATTCAATCCCATGCCGAAGAAAATCACAAAATCGTATTTTTTGAGCTCGGGACCGCTCTTTTCGGTCCACTGCAGCGGCACCGCTTCGATCATCGGACTGATCTCCTGATCCAGCAGCGGCGCCAGGATGTATTCCGGATAATTGGCGAACGCGATCCGGGTCGGTTTCGCCCAAAAATGCCAGACGGAATACCCGGCAGCCACCAGGAGCGTTATACTGCCCGCGATCAGCAGACTGTGGAATTTGCTTTTCATCTCATTTCCCTCCTTCCGGCACATAAATCACTTCTCCTGATTCCAGCTGATAGGCAATGCCGACCCGGCGGCCTCGCCCGGAACCGGTGCTTTTTTCCGATTTGTACCGGGTGATTTTATTTTTCTTCTTGACGATGATCTCCATATTGTCCTTGCCCGCATTCTTGACGAATGTGGCATCCTCGGCAGTCAGGAATTCCGTCATCCTGCTCCGGATCGCAAACGCCACCATCAAAGCCACCGCAAACACCATCGCCGCATCGAAAAGATTGACCAGATTCGCCATCGGGTCGCTTTCCTCCGTTCCGGCAAAAGCCGCATACCGATCACGCATTCTCATGACTGTTTTCCTTTCAGATGGCGGTCCAGCACATAATACAGATTGGAGATCTCTTCCGTGTACCAGTGTTTTTTGACCGATGAGATCAAAAGGGCAATGCCGGCGGTAACGCAGCCGACCACGGTCGTGGCAAATGCGATCTGCATGTTGTATGCCATGTCCGCGATGTTGCCGGATGCCAGACCCGCCAGCGCGGGCCCCATCGGGATCAGAGTTCCCATCAGACCGAGCATCGGCGAGACTTTTGCCAGAAAACGCGAACGTTCCAGGCTCCGCTCATATTCCTGCTGATATTCCGAAATGCGTTTTTCACATTCGAGCTCGTCCCAGTTCAAATCCAGCAGTTCCGCCACCTGTTCGGCGAAAATGCCCTGAGTCCGAAGTTCATCCGCTTCGAGCTCTTCGCCAGACTTGATTTTCCGCAGCAGATCATTGCGTTTGCGGCGTTCCCGCAGCAGGGTCAGATACGTGGAGCAGAATCCGCCCAGCGAAATCAGCGATGCCGCCAGAGCAGCCAGCAGGAGCACGATCACCGGCAGCAGCAAACTGTTCGAGATCCAGTTCAGAATTTGAGTTACAGTGGACATTTTTTCTTTTTCCTTTGGTTTCTTTTATAAATTTCATAAAATTTACAGCCGAGGCCGCTGAACATTACAATGCCGGTGAGTCCCGCCAGCAACAGCAAACTGTCGGTCAAAGCGACACCACTTTCCCTTGAAACAAGTCGGGCATTGGCCGCCACCGGCAGGAATATTGCGGGAAGAACCAGAAAATATTCGGCATGAAGCACGGTCAGGATCCGTTCTTCCGGATCGCGCCGCAGCAGCCGGACCAATTCCGGGATTATGAATACGGTCAGCAGCAATCCGGCCGCCAGCAGCCAGGTCAATGTCCGGAAATTCATTCCCGGCAGAATATTGAATAGATACATCTGCAGATACAGCACTCCCGCAGGCAGCAGAACGGACGGGAGAAATACCAGATATTTCCAGTAACCGGCCGGTTTCAGCTTCCCGTTTCCGGACCGGTCATCCAGCAGTGAAAAACCGACCGTCAGCGTAAAGAGTTCCTGGATCACCACCAAAGCGCACCAGTTTTCCAGCACAGACGTGCTGGAAAGATCACTGTTCAGAGTCAGCATACTGGTCTGCGCGATCCGGCTCTCAAAGAGGAACGGCAGCGCAAACAGCACCGCCGCCAACGGAAATTCCCATTTCCGCGGCAGCAGAGAAAGTTTGCTGAAACTCTGGAACGCCGCCATTGCCAGCACGAACGTGATAAATACAATCATTTTTTCTTACTCATCTTGTGTATGGAATCGGAGTTCTTCCGACCCCCTCTCTTGTCGTAAAACTCCGGATTTCACTCTTTTAATCCAGCTTATTTCTTCTTATGCGTCTCTTTCTCTTCAACTGAAGTTAAAAGATAGTGACCTTTCTGCTTCATCAGACTGATGCACAGTTTTTTGCCGTTTTCCCCGGGGATACGGAAAACAAATGAATTGTGATTATTCACCAGCTGAGTCATTTCCCATTCCGCATTCCGCATCAGGGAAGCGTAATCTTTCAGAAGGCTTATATATTTTTCCACCGGATCTTCACCGGTTTCCTGTTTGATAAAACTTCGGTCGGCTTTAGAGATGCTGAAACATTTTTCCAGCTTTTTCCATTCCGATTTAATGCACATTCCGGTCAATGCCTCCTGCAATAACAGGAGTTGTTTTTTGCTCTGCATCGCAGCCGGCTGTTCCTGCGGGATATACCGTGAAAGATCATCTTTCCTGAAGCTGACAGCCCAGACGGCAGCCGTTGCAATGACGGCAAGAGCTAATGTGATCAGTAATTTTTTCATTGTATGGCAGTCCAGTTAAATTTATTCCTGTCCGTAGGTCGAATCCGGATTGTACTTCCGGTCATCATCTTTGTCTGCACCCAGACCTCCGATAAAAGCATTCGCCTTGGCTGGGTCCAAATAGCCGATCCCTTCATCTGAACCATGTCCGTCCGCCCAAATGATATTTGCACGTCTGTTGTGACGAAAGCAGGTGCCCTTGTTGTCGATGGTGTAACCGAAAGCGGATTGCCCCATCTGACCGGACTGCTGTTCACCGAAAGAAACGATTGACGAGGCATTTTTAATGCTTCCAGCCTTGACTCCAATCTCCACTTCTCCTGAAGATTTTTTTTCCCAGGGATGAATAGTCCGGTTTGCTCCATAACCAGAGCCTTTCCCGTCCGTCACGGTGAAACCTGCGGCAGTGAATGCCGAAATCAATTTTCCGTCCGGGCAGAAAAACGGATTGCTCGTAACTTCCCGCATCAAGTCCGCTCCTACGCCTGCTTTGCGCAGATACGGGGAAAGATAGCCTTCTCCAGTGAAATCCCAGCTGCTGTTGCTTCCGCCCCGGGCTCCGGCCCAACCCTTCATATAAGTTTTTCCCGCATGAGCGGCAGACATTGCTTCGGTTGCCGGACAATAATAGTTGTTATCCGACTGATACAACGAATCGGCAGTTCCTATTTGTTTCAGCCGGGCCATGCAGGAAAGACTCACTGCTTTCTGCTTGGCACTATTCAGTGCCGGCAGCAGCATTCCCGCGAGGATGGCGATGATGGCAATAACGACAAGGAGTTCTATCAAAGTAAAAAATTTGCAGTGCATAATATACCCTTTCTGTTGGCTGCTTTGAGCGTCGTTTCCGACGACCTGAAATACGGGTTTATGCTCCCCTGCGAGCAAGAAATAGAAAAACCTTCCGGCGCACCCGGATAGGGAAATCAATCCTGTCTCACTTGCCTCCTTCCTCTTCTTTCATATCCACAACAAAACGATGACAGCGGCTGCATTGAATGGTGACTTCCCGTTGACCGCGTTTCAGGATCTTGGTGTTCACTTCCAGATGCCCTGAACCGTTATGGCTTAACAGGTAATCGAATGAACTCAGCAATCTTTCCTTCGCTTTTTCTTCTCCGTTTTCGATGACATTCATTTCAATTGACCCCATACAACTTGTTCGATCCCAAAAACCGACTGACGCTTTCGCCCGGAAGATATGCCGTCCGGCTGCCTTCCGTCATTCGCGCGAAAGTTTCGACCAATCCGCGACTTCACGGAAAATTCCTTTCTTTTAAATTAGTTTTATCTAAATCGTAGCCGAGTTTTTCATCCCACAGAAAAATTCGGGAAAATCCATCGTGAACGGGAGATAATATATCCGAAAAAATCGGAATGTCAAGCTTAAAAGTTAGAAAAAACTAATAATTTTTACAAGCCATTGGAAATGAAGGAAATATTCAGATGACAGAACGTGGTTTTTTCCGGAGTGAAGAACGGTAAAATGATCCGAATCGTCTTTCGGCGGCTGTCTTTGAGACAGAAAAAAACCGCCCCGGTGTAGGGGCGGCGCTTTACCTAAACAGGCAGAAGACGGTCAGCCTCGGATCAGCTTCAGCAGCTCATCGCGTTTGGCAGCCATTTTTTCCGGTGTTTTCGCCTCGACGATGAGGCGGAGGAGCGGTTCGGTGTTCGACGCGCGGACATTGAACCACCAGTCGGAATATTCCGAGGAGATGCCGTCGAGCTCGAACATGTGGCCGTCAGCATAGGTTTTCCGGATCTGGTCGAGGATGGGCTTGACATCCGCGACCTTGGAATTGATCTCACCGCTGGAGAAATATTTGCGGAGCGGTTTGACCAGTTCGCAGACCGGACGGTTCTTCGCGCAGATCAGGTTGGCAAGCTTGATCATGGCCAGTCCCTGGCATTCGGCGGTGAAATTTTCCTTGAAATAATAGTGGCCGGAAAGTTCGCCGGCGAACACGGCGCCGGTTTCGCGCATCTGGGCCTTGATGAAGGCATGGCCGACGCGGCTCTGGATCGGCTGTCCGCCGTTTTCCTCGATGCATTCCTTGACCGACCAGCTGCTGCGCAGGTCGTACATGATCGGGATCTTCTTGCCGGTCTTGTTTTCGGACAGGATATCCTGCGCGATCAGGGCGGTGAAGAGGTCCATCTGGATGACTTCGCCGAGGTTGTCGATAAAGCCGCAGCGGTCGGCATCGCCGTCGAACGCGGCGCCGAAATCGGCTCCTACTTCCTTGACTTTCTGCCGGATCGCGGTGAGCGTATCCTGCTTCAGCGGATTGGCTTCATGGTTCGGGAAGGTGCCGTCCAGCTCTTTGTAAAGCGGAATGATCTCGAACAGGTCTTCGATGCCGGCGATCTCGCTGGAGCCCATGGCGTTGGCGTAATCGACCACGACTTTGAGCTTGCGGTTGATCTTGGAATGGGAACGCAGGAAACGGCCGTATTCATCGGCGATGTTGTAAGCGGAGACCGAGCCGGTGCGGGCGGTTTTTTCCCATTGGTCCTTCGCAACCTGAGCTTCGATATCGCCGATGCCGGATTTGCCGCTGAGGGGAACTGCGTCGGCGCGGCAGATCTTGAACCCGTTCCATTCGGCGGGGTTGTGCGAAGCGGTGATCATCAC
>JAZUCR010000028.1:0-1832 GCA_045639225.1 Victivallales bacterium | reverse complement strand
AGCGGCAAGATCCGGCGCGGCGGCCCGGAGCCGGCGGAGGGGACAGCGGGGGGACGATGAAACGTTTTCTGGTCAAAGAATTGCACGAGCGGCCGTGGTTTCCGCGGGTCTGGCGGGATGAACTTACGGAATTTTTGAGCTTTTTCGCGGGGCATTCCGGGGTTTACCATCCCGCGCTGGAAAAAATCGCGGCCATTTTGCGTGACCCGGAGATCCCGGCGGTCTATACCGACCTTTGCGCGGGAGCGGGGGCGTATGAACTTGGTTTCGTCCGGAAACTCCGTAAAATCACCGGGCGCGAGATCCGGGCGCATTTGACCGATCTTTATCCCAATGTGCATTGGCAAAAACTCGTGATGCTGGGGCAGGGCGGGCTTACGGCGGCGGAAAACCCGCTTCCCGCGGACCGGGCCGTAATTTGTCAGGAAGGACTGTCGGTGATGTTTTCCGGATTGCATCACTTTGATCCGGAAGAACTTGGAAATTTAGTCGCGACTGCCGCAAAACAGCGGCGCACGCTCGCATTTTTCGATTATTCCCGGCGTTCGGTTGCGAGAGAATTTCTGCCGATGCTCTTTTCCGTTCCGTTTATGATCGTCACGGCGCCGCTGGTCTGGCCCTTTTCGTGGAAACGGCTCTTTTTTACATGGGCGTTTCCGGTGCTGCCGCTTCTTCTGTGGATCGACGGCTGGATCTCGCGGCTGCGCGCCTACCACCCGGACGAACTGCGCAAAATTATGGCGGGGCTTGATCTTCCCCCCGGCGTTCATTGGGAAGTCGGCCGTCTGCCGGTTTTTTTCCATACCGGGAGCGTGACCTTCCTGACGGTAACTCCGGAAATGCCGGAAAAATAAAAAGCGGAACTGGTTTTTTCGGGCGGAACGGGGTATATTAATCGTAATTGTATTTCCTGATTGACTGCAAGATGAGCCGCAATGTCGTTTTTCGCTTTTTTTCTGATCCTCAGTTCGGTCCTGCTCCATGCCCTTTGGCACTTCATCAGCAAAAGCCGTGACCCGCACCTTGGTTTTTTCGTGGTCTTTTCCAGTGCGATCGCCTGCACCATGTTTCCTCTGATGCTTGCATCCGGCATCCGGCCCGGCGATATTCCGCTGCCGGTTTGGAAATATATGATCGCGGGCGGTGTGTGCGGCATGATGTGCGACGTCGGCCTGTCCTTCGCCTATCGCCATGCCGATATTTCGCAGGCTTATCCGATGGCGCGCGCGCTGCCGGTGATCTTCACCGCCTTCGCCACGCAGTTCCTGGGGATCGGCAAGGCGCTGAGCGGCTCCGTGCTGGCGGCTATGGCCGTGATTTTCGCCGGATGCGTTCTGCTGCCGCTGCCGGATTGGCGCAATTTCCGCTGGAGCGCTTATTGGAACAGGGGGATGGCGGGGATCCTGCTCGCCGCGTTCGGCACTACCTGCTACACCATCATCGACGGGTGCGGGGTGCCGCGCATGTTCGAACTGGCTCCGGACCGGCCGCAGCTTCTGGTGGCGGGATGTTACTCTTTCTGGCGGGAGACCGCGGCATTCTGTTCGCTTTCGCTGGCAACTCTGCTGACGCCGCACGAACGCAAACTCTTTACGCGCGACCTCTGGTGCCATCCCCATCCCTATCTTGCCGGAGTTTCCGCCGGAAGCGCCTACGTCCTTGTGCTGTGGGCAATGAACGACGTGACCAATGTCAGTTACGTTCAGGCTTTCCGGCAACTCAGTTTGCCGATCGGGGTGATCCTGGGAGCAGTCTTCCTCAAGGAACGGTTGAATGCACGGAAAATTTTCGCGATCCTTCTGATCCTCGGAGGCCTCGGCGCCGTTTCTCTT
>JAZUCR010000027.1:0-9576 GCA_045639225.1 Victivallales bacterium | reverse complement strand
AAGTTGAAAAGTTGCTGAAAGATGCTATTGTAATACACTGTCGGATCTCCTACGCTCAAATTAAAGACTTTAGACACCTTTAATATAGCGCAGAATCCGACTTTAACAATCAATCCCGGTATTTTTTACCGGACAGTAGTGTTTTTTATTTTGAAATTACCTCTATAGTTTTCGCATTCATGCTGCCGGATCGGTTTCGGCCGCATCGGCCACCTGAACCGGATTTGACCGGAATCGTTTCATACGATGCCGGTATGCTGATTAATTTTGTCGGAATTACGGCGTAACCCAAATTGTTCCGGTTCGCCAGCCGGTGCGGAATATCATCGGCATAATACCTCTTGTGCCGTCTCTTCTGCTGATGGGCTCCACATGGGAATCCATATAGAAAAAGTTTGCAAAACCATTGTGCCGGCTGTAACCAAAATGACTGCCATAGGCTGCCGTGCAGGCAGTGTATCCTGCATCGCCGCCGACGACACAGGCGGACGGACGGGAGATGTCCTTCAGCTTCCACCTTTTCCAGCCTTCTGTTTTTGCATTGTTCGAATTCAATGCACCCTCATTATACATATGCAGCACAACCGCCCTGATTCCGCTGTTAGAGGCGCCGATGGTATTCAGCGCGTAGTCGATATGAGAAGTTTTTCTCCTGTCTATGTCATTTTGAGTTTTGGAATCAACAGGACACTTGAACAACTCTTTCCCGGTTTTCTTCGAATTCAAAATATCCGCAATCTCATTATAAAAATAACGTGGATAGCTGCCCGCACGCAGCCGTATGGACGGGAGCGATTCCGTGAAATTATCCAGGTAAAGCATATATCCGTTCGACAGGCTTTTGGCTGTGTTCTTGCATGAAATATCCTGTGCCTTCTTTTTCGCCGCATTCAATGCCGGCAGGAGCATGGCGGCCAGAATCGCGATGATCGCAATCACAACGAGGAGCTCTATCAGCGTAAATCTCTGCTTACGCTGAAATGATGAAAAATGATCCTCCGCTGCTCTTTGAGCTATGGAGGACAAGGAGATGAGGTTCAAGTCTCGTTTCCTCTCCGATACTGTTTTCTGACTGTTCAGTTGTTGAGTCATTTGCATTCCTCCTTTTTAATTTGATTAAATTAAGATACTTACCAATAGAAATCTTTCTTTCTTGATTATTTTAACCTGTTTTTAAGATAATTCAAGTAAATTAAAAAGTTTTTTAAATAAATCTTGATTTAATTAGATAATTACAAGCAACAAGTTTCAAATTTAAAGTTGAAGACTTAAAGGATGAGAAGACGCAGGATAAAATAAGTTGCGGGAAATATCTGCCGGACAGCATGTTCTGCCGGAATTGGTGCTGGCGGAAGAATTCCAGGAGTGTAATCGGAATGCTTGATCGGATGGTGTTTCCCCATCATCTTCATTACCTAAACAGCGACAAAATTAAAGGCTTTTATTGAATTTTCTTTCCATTGTTTCATGCGCCATATTCCCAAATCCGGGTTTCGCCGCGCCTCATCGACACACGGAATTCCGTGCCGTCCGTCAGGATCGGGGTACCGCTGAAAGCATCCAGAAGCGTCATCGGTTTCTGTAGCGTGATCGTATAGTCCCCGGGAAGTGCGGCGGATGCCCCGATCCAGTCATCCCCGCAGAAAATCTGCAGTCCGCATTCGGAATAAACATGCACACCGCTGTCCTGCGCAAAGAGCCGGATCCATTCGGCGGGAACGCCCGGCGAACCGCTCCAGATGCTGGTCCATTCCGGGAACTTTTTCCGGACGAATGTCCCGCCGTTTGCCTGTCCTGGACGGTTTGCCATGGTTCCCTGAACATACCAGCCGAGGATTTCCGCTTCGGGGTCATTGCTGGCCAGCCTCGGGGAAAGATTCTGCGCGAGGCCGTAGGTGATACGGCGGTTCTCCAGCCGTGTTTCCGTCAGAAAACTCATCGGCGGAACTTCGGATAGCCGGATCCCCGTGACCTCGCTGACCGCTTCCGCCGAAAGGCCGTCTTCCTGCATGATCCCGGGTGCAAACAGCCACAGGATGCCGCGCCCGTCTTTTTTCAGATCCTCTTCAATTCCTCTCCGTATCCCGGAATCGATCCGGTGCGCAGCGGAAATGACCGCGAACCGGTATTGTTTCAGACGGTCCTGCCGGACCAGTTCCGGAATGTCTTCCAGCCGGTACAGGTCGAACGGCGCTCCGCACATGGTCATTTCAAGCAGCTGTTGTTCCACCAATGCTCCGGAAATCACACCTGGTGTCGAACGTTCGCAGGCCGCTGCCTTTTCGCTGATGAAAAATGCGATCCCGGCTTTGCTTTCCCGGTTCAGCTGATGCCGTTCGGCAAAGCCTTGGCAGAAGGAAAGGGCGCTGCCGAATTCCGGATCCCGGTACCAGCCCTGTCCGAAAAGATCCATCCACCAGATCGTTCCCCCGGCGCCCCATGCCACGAGAAAATTCCCATACAGGATTTGTTCCGTTTCGGGAAGTGAACCCGACACACAGTCGAACCGGTCGGTTGTCAGGTGGAACCGGGTGTCTTCCTCGGCATAGTAAAGTTTTCCATACAGCTCCACCGAGGCCGGGAGCAGCTGGGGAAGCGAACCTCCGCCCGCCTGACGGGCCGAGTAATCGATCGGAGCGCACAGCATATCCACATCAGGCGAGGTCAAAACCCGCGTCATCGCCATGTGTCCGCTGCAAAGGGAACTGAGACAATCGGACGGCAGGATTTCATAACCGTAAAAAGCCGCGCAGATTTTCGTCCGTCCCAGCTCCCGCAGAACGGTTTTGACCGTGTGGGCCTGAAACACCACCGCGTCCGCCATCATCTCCGAATTGAAGTCGAGAAAGTCAATGGCGTTCCGGTTTTTCGCCGGATCATGGAGTGCCGCACCGTCGGAAATATTCCGTGAAAAATAGACTTCCGGATCGGGGAATTGAGCCTCATCGAAGGAACGGTATTCCGCATGCCATGCCCGGTTCAGCGAGGCTATGGACCCGTAGCGTTCCCCCAGCCAGCGGCGGAATGCGCGCAGACTGGATTCCGAAAAATCCGCCAGTTCATTTCCCCAGGCATGGGCGTTTTCCGCACACATCGCCATGCCGGGGTGGTATCCAAGGACCCGGTGGCCCCAGCGGCCTTCCAGATACGTGATCATTTCACGCAGGGATTTTTCCACTTCCGCGCGCCATTCCGGATCGCATACCGAGGCATGCGGCGAGGTCTTATAGCTTTTCGTTCCCGGCTTGTAACTGCGGATAAGCGACTGGGGATGTTTCTCCCTCCACCAGGACGGCGGCGTGATCCGGAACCGGATCAGAACACGGCATTCCGGATCCTCTTGTTCCAGCATCGAGAGCGTTGCATCCAGAAATTCGTGCGTCATCTCAGGAACCTGAAAAAGTCCGTCCCCGTAGGCCGCGGGAATGTCCGGCTGTTCCCGCATCGGAGGCACACCCATGAAAGAAAACAAGTGGATCCCGGCAGCCCGGAATATCCGCACGTCATCGGCCAGGGGAAAGCGGTTCCAGTGCATCAAGCCGGTTTCCGGTTTCCCGTTGAGAAACAGCGCCGGAACCCCGCCATAAAGCCGGACTTCACTGATTATCGGTTCATTGTTTTGTTGTCCCATGAAATACTCCTTAATATGTCTTGGAAAGGTAATTATTTGTTCTTCTTCGATAGCAGGATGAACTTGCTATCATTCCAAAAACTTAACCATTAATCTTACCGTTGCAGTATCAACGAGGAGTCCTGTGAAAGTAAAACAGCTTGGGTTTTTACGCTTTTGGTATAAGATGCGGATCTGGTCACATTTCCTTTTTCCGCGATTGTTTCCGGTTGTTCAGTTTTTGAGTCATTTACGTTCCTCCTTTTTTATTTTAATTAAATCAAATATCTTCTAATATAAATCTTTCTTTTCGTGATTACTTTAACCCGATTTTTCAGTAATTCAAGAAAATTTAAAAATATTTTTAATAAATTTTGATTAAATCAAATAAGAGTTTAAAGCTTCAAGACTCAAGCTACAAGTCACAAGACGGCGGCGGAAAGAGGAAAGATTCACGTCAGGTTTCTGACATTACATTTTTCCACGGTCCGCGGCGGTTTATCCGATTTTAGGTCCACATGTCGACTTAATTCCGGATAAAATTGATTTTTCCCCTTGGGGTGCCCGAACAGAATAAGAGGAACAGGTCCCGGCTCCGGTTTTACACTTGCCGTTTTGCATTTTCGCGTGATTTCATTTTATGATTTCGCGTAATTTCATTTTGCATTTTTGGGAAATGTCCCAAAAAAAACATGGTCAGGACAGGCAGAAAAAGCACAGGACAGGCATTATTGAAACCGCAGGATCGGAATCACGGTTTCAAGGCGGAAACGGGAACCACATGAACGCCGTCGTCCCGGGTGTATCCGAATTCGCCGCCGGTTATCACCATCAGCAGATCCGGTTCCGAAAGCGGACATTGCTTTTCCGTTTTATTGTGTTCCCGGATCAGCTTACGAAGCTCCAGCAGATGTTCCGCCCCCGACTCGATCTCGGAAGAACCCAGTTTAATTTCAATGAGGGCATAACGTCCATCCCGCAAATGAAGCACGGCATCGGCTTCCAGCCCGTAACGGTCACGGTAATAGGAGATTGTACCTCCGAGGGCAACGGAATATGCTTTGAGGTCGCGCAAAACCAGACTTTCAAAAATAAAACCGAAAGTTTTGAAATCCCGCAGGAAATATTCCGGATCCGCCCCCAGCGCAGCGACGGCAATCGAAGGATCGCACATCCCCAGCTTGAGGGACGACCGCATGTCCGAGGCACTCCGGAGCGACGGGCACCAGGCAGGGATATCGGTAATGACAAAGAGTTTCCGCAGAGCCGCCAGATAAGAATCGACAGTCGGCATGGAAACATCGCGGACCGAAAGGACATCCTTGCGGATGCTCGCTTTGGAGGCCGGAGTGGAAATGTTCCGGGCATACGATTTCAGCAGCGCCGCAGCCAGGCGGGGATCCCGTTCGACATTGTCGATCCTGGAAATATCGGTTTCCGTTACATTGGAAAGATAGTCCATCGCGACAAACAGCCGGGCATCGTCACCTTTCACGTTCAGCGCCGACGGCCAGCCGCCGCGGCAGGCGGCAAACAACAACTCCTCCACGGTCAATTTTCCCCTTGCCCCGTCAATACCGAGATCCGGCTTCCGGAACATTTCCGACAGGGAAACGTCACCGGTTGATTCCCCGGACTCGAAAAGGGACATCGTGGTCATTTCCAGCCGGGAAATCCGGCCAGTACCGCTGTGTTTGGTTTTTGCATCATCTTTGACCACTGAACCGGTAAGGATGAACAACCCTTTCTCCTGACTCCGGTCGACAGAAACACGGACAGCATCCCACAGAACGGGAGCAAGCTGCCATTCATCGATCAGACGGGGTTTGTCCCCATGAAGCAGGAGGGAAGGCTTGGTTTCCGCCAGTTTCAGATAACCTTCCTGCAAATCGGGATCCTGCATTTCCAGCACACTTCGGGCATGCTGTTTGGCTGTTGTGGTTTTTCCACACCATTTCGGTCCGACAATCAGAACCGCGCCAGCCGACCGCAGGCGCAAGGAAAGCTCATTATCAACAAGCCGCGGCAGATATTTCATAAATTTGATCTCCTTCGAAAGATATGCATCTCAAGGAAATAAATATACTTCAGTTTTATGATTTTTCAAGCTTTTATTTTATGATTTCGCGTGATTTCATTTTATGATTTTGCGTGATTTCATTTTGCATTTTTGGGAAATGTCCCACATTGCCCGGCAGGATAAATGCGCAGGAGGTGCGGACAGACGCGACGGAACCGGATAAAAAAACGATCGTTTCTTGAATTCACAGAAAATATCGGATATATTACTGGTTGAAAATGACAGATACGATACAAAGCCTGATTAGAGAAAAAGGAGCTGAAACGATGTGGAGCACTAAAATCGATCCTTATGTACCGTGCTATTGCGGAAGCGGGAAAAAATACAAATTCTGTTGTCTGCACCGGATTTTCGATGCATCGGCCGATCGATCAGACGAAATCAGTGAAAAACAGTATCAGGAAGCCAAAGCCCTGTATGCGCAAGGACACCAACTGATGCGAGAAGAAAAATTCGAGGAAGCAATTCCTTTGTTCGAACGCACGATGGAACTGAACCCGTATACGCCGAACCCGGTCAACAACCTGGCGTTGTGTCACCTCGTTCAGGGCGATGTTGATGAGGCGCTGAGAGTGCAGCGGGAATTTCTGAAGAAATCCTTTTTCCTTCCGGCGTTCGGATTGGCGAATTTGTCGATGTTTATGCTGTTCAAAGGAGAAGAAGCCGCAGCGCTGAATACGCTGTATATTGCGGCCTCGCAGGAAGAAATCACCCTGGACGCGGCCGCAAAGATCTGTGAAATGTTTGCCAGGATGCGGCGGTATCAGGATCTGTTCGATTTTGTTTCATCGTCCCCCTATGAAGACGCCCCGCAACTGGCATTTTGGGCGGGTGCGGCGGCGGCAAACATCGGCAATATACCGGCAGCGATAGAATATCTGAGCGATGTCCCGTCAGAGGATAATAAAATCTCGCTGGCGGAAAAATATCTGGATCATCTTGAGAACGGGACGCGCCCGGAAAGCGTCCGCGGCGATTGGCCGATGCTGACGCCTGGGGAGTTTTATGTGGAAAACTATTTGACAGAGAAGAATAAAAATCTTTCCAATCCGCTATTGCATTCGAGGTGGGCTGCCGACTTTATCGAGGCATGCATCAACAATCCCGACTTCAATAAGGATAACGAGATGCTTGTTTTTTTGGAGCTTTTGAAGTTCAATAAACATCCGGAGTCGGGCAAACTGCTCCGGCTGATCGTTTCCGGGACCATCGGATCGGATGAATTGCGCCGTCATGCGGCTCTGCTCCTGCTGGAACGCGGCGACGTGAAATCCGGCGATTCGCTTGAAATGCAGTATCAGGGAAAAAAAGATGAGGCCCTGCTGCAATCTGTTGAACTGGATCCCGATTATGAATTCTGTCCGATACCGGATGAAATTGCCGATGAATTTTTCGATATATTTCGTGCCTCCGAGGAAGACGAACCGGATTGGGAAGAGATTTCCGGGCGTTACCGGAAACTGTTGAGCCGGTGTCCCTCTTACTTCCCCGCAGAACTCAATCTGGCATTTGCGGAGCTCTTCACCGGGAAGGAAGATGAAGCCGAACAGATTTGCCGCGGACTGATTTCCAGGCATCCCGATTATCTTCTGGCATCGTCCCTGCTGCTGGACATCCTCAGCGAACAGGAACGGTATGAGGAAGCGGATCAGCTGATCAGGGAAATCAAACTGCCGAAAAAAACGAGTCCTATTGCTGTGAATGGGTGGCTGGGCTCGCTATTCCGAATGAATCTCAACAGAAAAAAATACAAAGAAGCGAAATCATTTCTGAATATTCTTGAATCCTTGCCGGACAAACATCCGCAACTCCAGGAGTTCAAGGACAGTTACAAAAAATTTATCAAGCTTCATAATTTGCTGGAGAAAAACGGAAATCCGGGTTCGGGTATTCGCAAAAAAAGAAAGAGACGTTCTTCGAGGCGGTAACTGCATATTTGCGGGAAAAGGAACAAGACAAAAGGAGAACGGCAGATGAACCGGACACAGATGATTTATGAAGAACTCATCCGGCGGCTGGATGCGGGGGAATATCCGCCGGACAGCAAGTTCCCGCCGGAATCCGTTCTGGCAGATGAATTTCAAGTCAGCAAACTGACCGTCAACAAAATCGTGGCAATGATCGCGGGGACCGGACGGCTGATCCGGGGCAAAAGCGGAGCCGGCACCCGCGTCGCCCAGCACCGTTTCCATTCGCGCGGCAACCTGTTTTTTCTCGGACCGCTGACATCATATACAGCCCGGACCATTTCCGGATTCCAGTCGGAATGTCTGACGCGAGGGTATTTTCCAATCGTCTTCAACCCGAAAGGGGAAGAACTCGGGCGCTGTCTGCAAATGCTGAACAGCGAACATGCGGTCGGGGCGGTCAGCATGCAGCTGGGGATCCTGCCGCCGGTCGGCGACCTGAACATGTTCTTCCTGGATTATTCGATGCCGCATATCCGGTTCCGTCCGCATCTGCATTATCTGAACAGCGACAATTTCAGCGGGGCGAAGGAACTGATGCAGGAGGTCCTGAAACACGGTCACCGGGAGGTGGTGATCTTCAGCAGCCAGCGGTATTTCATCAGTCCGGAAGCGCCGGTCACGCCGCGGGTGAAAGGGTTCCAGACTGCCCTGCGGGAAGCCGGGATCAGCGATTATCAGCGACGCACTTTCTACGGCTCGGAGGAGTCGATCGAAGAAGTCGGCAAAATCCTGAACACGATGCTGAAAAAATATCCGGACACGACCATGATCTGCACCGATTCGGACGGCGGAGCGACCCTGATCAACGCGGCGGCGAAAAGTATGGGGATCAGCTGTCCCGGCCAAATCGGGCTGACCGGCTTCGGCAATACCGCCTGGCTGAAAATCGCGAATGTGGATCAGAACCAGGGACTGCAGGGCAGACTGGCTGCGCGCTATCTGATCGACTTCGCGGAAGGGAAACTTTCCGATGAAACGATGATCGACGAACTGATCCCGACGGCGCTGACGAAGATAGAATATCTGCCGGTGAGCTTGAAAGTTTAAAGAGCGGCAGAGCGGAGACACGAGAAGACTGGGGTTGCCGCGAACTGAGTGGACTAAGTGGACAAAATGGACAATGTGGACAATCGCGGAAGCCGATGATCTCGCGTCATGCCTGGTCGTCCGCGTCCTGTCCACAGTGTCCACAGTGTCCACCAAGTCCACGGTTCGCGCTCCCCGGATCTCGCGTCATGCCGGGTCGTCCGCGTCCTGTCCACAGTGTCCACCAAGTCCACGGTTCGCGCTCCGGACACGGTAAAGCCGCTCCGTGAAGCCGCCATTCTGCTCAAAATCAGTCGCCAGACGCGCAATCTGACGGCTCAGCAATGAGCTGGACACCCGAATCAGGATCAGGGCAGCATTCGCCGCTATTTCCGGAACCGGCGCAGGTATCTGTCCGCCGAAATGCTCCGTGTTGATCCAATTCCGGATTTCTTCCAACGTCCCGCAGCGGGCAGCGGTAAATCGCATCCCGCGCGGATCTTCCGGCGGCCATAGCCGATATCCTCTCTGCCGCAGGAAATCTTCATAATCAAGCCGCAGTTCTTCCAGGGACGCCCTCGCCACATTCGTCAGTTTCAACTCGGTTTTCTTGCTGGTTCCCGAGGCCATGCTGCCTTCTGCAATATTCTGGACCCCGGACCGGGCCGCCTGCACCATCTGATCGAAGGTGCGGGACTCACGCGGGATATAATGCTCCACAAAGGATATCGTCAAATCGTACGTCAGCTGAGCCAGCTGAAACGATTTCAACTTGCGGTAGCCGCCGTGCGGAGAGATTAGTTTCGGGTCAGGCATTCCGATCTTCACTTTGCAGCGGGCGTCTTGGGCTTGATCCGCAGACCGATGTCGCGCAGTTCGAGCGTCTTCAG
>JAZUCR010000026.1:0-6071 GCA_045639225.1 Victivallales bacterium | reverse complement strand
AGGCATCACCGCTGAGTCCGGCTTTGCGGCTGAGATACGTCAGAGTCTGTTCCAGATTCCAGCCTTGTTCCGGAGCGACCTGAGGGAGGAAAACTGCCGACCGGCCGTCTTTGGTGATGGTCATGCCATGACGGCCGATCTCGATCTCCTGCCAGGATTTGACCGGGCGGGACGGCGTCAGGGCGGAAACTTCAATTTCCACGCGGCGGAATTCATCAGGCGAGAGCTGGGGGAAACGCGGATCCCGGAAAGCGGAATCCACCGCCCGAGCAGTCACAGCCTGATACAGGGGCCTCATCGGTTCGATCTCACCGATGCAGCCGCGCAGATCTTCGCCGATTTTCAGCGTAACGAAACAGCCCATTTTCTTCTTGACCGCATCGGATGCTTTTTCATGGAACCAGTCCGAAGGAGTCGCTTTCCTGTTTTTGAAAACGTAAGCGATGGATTCGCGGGCCATATTCAGCAGAAGCTGTCGGTCGGATTCGGACAGTTCACTCTGTGCGGCGGCTTTTCCGGCAGACGACCAGGAACCGGAGACCAGACCGGAGACATAACTGACGCAATGGGAATAATCGCCGTTGGCATCCGCCGAGGTGGCATATTTCAGCAGGGAGATCCGATGCTCGCGCGGCAGCATTTCCAGCATGATCCGGATGGGACCTTCGCCGCAGATCGTGGCACCGGTCTCGGCAATGTAAGCGGCGAATTTATCCGCCCTTCCGGTCTGAATGCGTTCGAACGCGCCCAGGTCGAGTTTCCGGAGATTCTCCGCGAAATTATCACGGAACGGCACATAATCGAAATTCCGTCCGAAATGAGTGAAATCGGAACTGATCACCACCAGCGTGGAAGGCGAAAGGAACGAAGACAGCAGCTGAGCGGTTTTCCGGGCGGCGTCCGCATCCAGCTGACCGGTGATGACCGGGATCACTTTGAAGGAAGCATCCAGCACACACTGCAGCAGCGGCAGCTGGATCTGGACACTGTGTTCATGATAATGGATCTGGTCGTCCAGCCGGACGAAATCGGATTCAGCCAGCTTGGAGATCGTATCCCGATCGGTCTCGACCACGCCGAGCGGAGTCCGCAGTCCGGCCGCGGACGGCAGACAGATCTGATTCCGCATGTAGACCCGATGAGAAGGTCCGAGGATAATGATCCGGTCGAATTTTTTACCGGACAGGACTTTCAGCCCGTGAGCGGCGACCGGACCGGAATAAGCATATCCGGCATGAGGTGCAATCAAAGCAATCGGGTTTTCCCGGGGCAGATCGTCCGGCAGTCTGGCCAGCTCGACCCAGCGGAGGATCTGCTTTTTCAATTTGACCGGATTGGCTTCATACCAGGACCCGGCCAGACTGCTCTCCAGAATTTTGTCTTCCGGCATCAGCGCATTGACAGAAATACAGGAACTGGCCAGACCGAGTCCGGCAAAAAGCAGATTCTTTTTCATGTCGAAAGCCTTTCTGAATGATTATTTCTTTTTAGGCGCGGGCTTCTTCTTGGGAGCGGGCTTTTTAGGTGCCGGTTTTTTCGGCGCGGGCTTTTTCGGAGCCGGTCTTCTGGCGGCAGACGGGGCTTTGCCTTCGAATTCCGGAACACCGCGGAATTTCCGCGGCAGCAGCGCACGCGCTTTGGCATCCTGTTTGGCAACTTTCAGATATTCCGTGACAAAACGGCTGTAAGCGGCTCTGGCGGCAGGAGAGGAATCCAGCGAAGCTTCATACGCAGACTTGTAGGCGCCGCGCCAGAACAGATAAAACGGCAGCGAATCTTTTTTGTTCAGGACCGATGCCGCCCGAACGGTGAACAGAAGGAACTTCCGGTCGTTCAGCAGGCTTGCAATCGGCACGGAAATCGTCTTCGAGCCGGATTTGGCATAAATCACGCCGTCCTTGATCTCAGTCAGATTGTAAAGATAGGATTTCAGCTCGATGGGTCTATTCTTCAGCTTGGGATCGCCTTCGGTAAAGATCTTTTCCCATTTCCAGGCAGCATCCATGGTTTTCTGAAGAGCTTTGGCTTTGCTGATCAGCGAAGCAGTGTAAGAATTCAATTCGGACTGGGTGATATAGTCCGGCAAATTGACGGAAGTCCGGATGTTGATATTGTTCTCGAAAACTTTTTTCAGAGCTTCGGCATCGTTTTTATCGCCGCAGCGGACCAGTTCCAGGATCATTTGCCGTTCCATGGCCTCGAACCGTCTCTTGAAAGCGTCTTTCTTCGCCTGAAGGGCTTTTCTTTCATTTTCGAGACGGCGTTTTTCAGCTTCGGCGACAGCACGCTCGGCAGCCTGGACACGGGCACGGCGTTCGGCTTCCATTTTTTCCTTGGCTTCGGCTTCGGCGGCAAGACGTTTGCGCTCCAGTTCCGCTTCATAGCTGGTGATTGCGGCAAGACGAGCTTCTTCCACAGCACTTTCATCCTGCCGGGCGAAATACGCGATGATTTCGCGCAGGAGCTCGTTTTCCTCTTCATTTTCGGGAGCGAGCCGTTTTTTCAGGAACCCATAGCACGCGGCGGCATTTTCAGCCGGATTGGGATTCTCCTGATTGCGGATCTTTTTGATCACGGGGTCCGCGGCTTTCATGAATTCCGAAGGTTCCGGTTCGGCGGTCTTCTGCCGGATGACTTCCTTCGCCTGGGAAATCAGAGCAACGGGATCCTGTTTCTTGACAAAACGCAGATAGCAGACAATGCCGGCGGCAGCCAAAAGCAGAACGACCACGATGCCGACGATGACTTTCATTACAGGGAAACCGCCCTCTTTATCTTTTTTCTTTTTCGCGGCTTTTCCCTTGGGAGTCGGAGCAGGCTGGACTTCCTGCGGCGGCGGAGCCGGCGGTTCTTCCCGCTTGACCAGTTTGGGGGTCAGCTTCTTGCCGCCGGATGGCTGGTCGGCAGGCTGGGGCTCAGGCGCGGGCGATGCCGGTTTTTTGAGCGTCGGCGCCGCTGCGGCAGGCTTGGCACCCGGCACGGAAAGTTTCGGTGCAGCTTTCGCCTGGGGTGTTCCCTTGCCGGGAACATGCAGTTTCGGCGTCTGGATCTTAGGACTGCCGGCATTCGGAACCCGAAGAGAGACACCGCCGGGATTCTGTCCCCGTTTGATCATAGCCAGGTCTTCGGCAAGCTTCCCGGCGGATTGATACCGCTTCGCCGGATCTTTCTCCATCATTTTCACGACCACCTGGGAAACGGCTTCGGGAATATTCGGATCGACCTGATGCGGCGGAACCAGAGTCCCTTCCACGTGCTGCCGGGCAATTTCGGCCGCCGTGGCATCGTCTTTCGGGAAATAGGGGAAACGCCCGGTCAGGAAATGGTAAAAGGTCGCACCGAGGCAATAGATGTCTGTCCGGTTGTCCAGAGTATCGCCGGTGAGCTGTTCCGGACTGATATATTGCGG
Organism: Victivallales bacterium; assembly: GCA_045639225.1. GTDB lineage: Bacteria > Verrucomicrobiota > Lentisphaeria > Victivallales > UBA1829 > SIG94. The sequence goes on along the minus strand of JAZUCR010000026.1, from coordinate 2,662 downwards.
TGTCCCCATCACCTCATCGCCTTCAGCCTTGCTGTTCTCATTGCCGACCTTCGCCAACCCCAGGTCGGCCAGTTTCGCCCGGCCGGTGGAAGTCAGCATGATGTTGTCGGGCTTGATATCCCGGTGGACCAGTTTCTCCTCCTGCCAGGCGTAATCCAGCGCTTCGGCGATCTGCCGGATGATATCGATCGATTGATCCACGCTCAGCTTGGTATCCCGCTTCAGGATATTGCTCATGGTCTCGCCGTCAACATGCTCCATGGCGAAATAGAAAATACCGTCGTCATCCCCGACCGCGTATGCCTGAACGATATTCGGGTGGTTCAGTTTCGCCGCCGCACGGGCTTCTTTGATGAACCCGACCACGAACTCGGCGTTTTTCGCATAGTTTTCCGACAGGATCTTCACGGCGGCGGGACGGTCCAGCGAAATCTGATGGGCCAGATAAACCACACCCATACCGCCTCGGCCCAGTTCATGCAGAATGATGAAATCGCCGATCACGCTGCCGGACCCGGTCCGTGAAGACGGCACCGTTACCGGTTTGTTGCAATGACCGCACTGTACCGTACTGCCCATATCCGAATTTTCCACGGATACGATCCCTTTGCACATTGGACATTGAAAACGCATAGTCTGTTGCTCCTGTCGCAAAATTATTTTAAAATAAATCTATCTATTATAATCATAAGAAAAGCAATATAATTCGTTTTTTTGCGGATTGCAAATCAGTTTCGGGACTTATCGGCTCTTTTTAGCCAGTTTCTCAGCATTAATGTCCAGGAAGTAGCCGCCAGGACACAAATATAAGGGGCAAAAAACGGAAAACGGAACCGCAGAACAAACAGGAACGGAATGGAAATCACCATTCCGAAAAAGACCGGAAACAGCACGATCGGCAATTCGGTCCGGCGCCGCATCAGATACGCGCCATACAGCGCGAAAACAAACACGGCACTGAAATAGATCCGGATCAGCAGAATCTGCCACGGCTTCAGAATGATCAGGTTCGGACACATCCGCCAGTAATGCAGGAAACGGCACCAAACCAGATTCAGCGCCATGCGGGGCGAATTCCGAATCCGTTCCCAGCCCCATTTCCGCCATTGTTCCGCAGCGGACAGGAAATCCGTGATCCCCAGACGGCGGAGCTCGCCCAGGTGGAATTCATGATCCTCGTTCCAGACCTCCGGGGCACGATGCGCATATTCCGGGGTATCCAGCGTGCGGTAGGTCTCGGTCATGATCCGGGAAAAAGAGAGCCAGAAAACATAGCCGTCGTAATAAGTTGCGGGATTCCAGCTGCCCGCGACCTGACGGTTCCGGTACATCCACGGCAGCAGCACGAGCACGAACACCAGCAGGAAAACACCGAACCGTTTCAGCAGCGCAGCCGGGATCCGGCGCAGAATCTTCAAATCCCGCAGGCGCCATTTCAAACTGCCGGCCGCCATGAACCGGAACCACAGCAGGACCGCAAATGCCGCCGGCAGCAGCACTGCTGTCGGACGGGTCAAAGCTGTCAGGCCAAGGAACAGTCCGCACCACGGCAGTGCACTCCATTTGCCCCGCAGGGTTTTCAGCAGGAACAGAAAAGAAAGCGACAAACAGATCAGAAACAGGTTTTCCGTGGACCACGACGCGGAATAATACAACGCATAGGGATAAACCGCGAACAGCAGTGCGCTCCAGATGCCGCAAGCCCGTCCCGCCAGTTCCCGTCCCAGCAGAAACACGCAATAAAGCGCCAGCAGCGACAGGATCAGCGACACCGCGCGGGCGGAAATCATGACCGGACACGGCAGATGGAACAGCACCGATCCAAGCAGCGGGAAAAGCGGCGTGCGCACAAGATCGGGATGCACCGTGCCGGGCGGTTCATCCGCCGGTTTCAATTCATGCCAGCGGTAATACGACAGGGAAAAACCGTTGCCGCGCGCCAGCTGACGCGAGATCTCCATGTATTCCCGGCCGTCATTGTGCAGAAAATCCTCATCGGAAGCGCGCACCAGCAGAACGGCGCGCGGCACGGCCGCGAGCAGAAGGATCAGCAGGAGAAGTCTGCCCGTCCACGCCGGATTTCCCGGCAGACGCAGAATATCAGTCAAAAGCTTCTTCATGCGGCTCCAGGATATTCCGGTTTTCCGGGTTCAGCAATTTCCAGTTTTTGATTTTCCAGGCGGCAAGGCGGTAACGCAGGGAGATCCCCAGACAGCCGAAGCCGTATTTCAGGCTGCGGGAGAAACAGATGCTTGAAGCTTCCTCGAAATATTTGGTCGGGCAGCTGACTTCGGCGATCACGGCGCCGGTCCAGGCGATCTGCGCAAGCATTTCGTTGTCGAAGATAAAATCATCCGAATTGCCGCTCAGATCCAGTTTTTCCAGCAGTTCGCGGGAAAAAGCCCGGTATCCGGTGTGATACTCGGAAAGTTTCTGTCCGAGGAACCAGTTTTCGACCAGGGTAAGGAAACGGTTGCTGACATATTTGTAGAACGGCATGCCGCCTTTCAGGGCCCAGCCGCCGAGGATCCGCGAACCCAGCACGCAATGATACAGGCCGTTGCCGATCATCGCCGCCATGGCAGGGATCAGCAGCGGCGTATACTGGTAATCGGGATGGACCATGATAATGATATCGGCGCCGTCGTCCAGCGCCAGCTTG
>JAZUCR010000025.1:0-11216 GCA_045639225.1 Victivallales bacterium | reverse complement strand
AGATGCGCCCGCATCTCATCGAGCTGTTTGTCGGTAATGGGCAGGCCGAGTTCCTTTTCGGATTCGGCGAGCGCGAGCCAGAGCCGCCGCCAGGTGGAATGTTTCCGCTGGGGCGACCAGTTGTAGCTCATTTCCTTGCTGGCATAACGGCCGGTCAGCGGGTTCTGATACACATTCATATTTTCGTCCATTTTCTGCTCCTTGATTTCAGGTTGACAATTCTACGGTGAATATACAGCATATTCGCCGAAATGCAAAGCGCAGAGCGGTTTTTTCAGGACAAAAATATGTTTCCGGACACAGCAGCGGGACCGGAAATTTCTTACTGTCTTTCAGTTCAGCTCAAATATCCGCGTGGTTTCGGCAGGAAGTTCGAATTTCAATTTGCCCGAATTGACCGGATATTCCGCATCGTCGGCGAAAAGTTCCGCCGCTTTCTTCCCGGATACGGAAAACTGAACTTCGGCGGCTTTCTTTTCCGGGTTGACTGCAACGAGCACAGTCCGCTCCGGACTTTCCCACCGGGCACCCAGAATTCCCGGTTCCGCTGATTCATTCTTCAGGACCGTTTTCTTTCCGGTCAGGATCAGCGGTGCCAATTCATTCAATTCGGCGTTCAGCCCCTTGAACGTGGTCCAGATCGACGGCACGCTGCGGACATCCCAGCTGCCCTTGTCGATGAAACTGTACCACCACAGACCCTTTGCACCCGAGATCAGCGCGATATACGCCAGAGAGCGGGTCTGTTCCGGAGTCTGCGGCTTCCGCGTCATGTCATGCCAATGGATCCAGCTCTGCAATGTCAACTGAGGCGAATTCTTTTCCGAACCCGGCACGCTTCCGGTCACCAGCGAACTGTATTTCGCCTGCATCGGCAGTCCGCCGAAAGGGATCACGTAGTTGTGCGAGCAGATGATCTCCGCATACTGACCGAAAGTTTTGACCGCATCCGAGCTGGAACAGCTGATCCGGATCAATTTGCCCGGACACTCCCTGCGGACCTGATCAACGCACTCTTGGATCATCGCGGGCCGGATGTCCTTGATATCCGGTTCATCGACCGCATCGTAACTGATGACCGACGGATGGCTGCCGATCTTCTGCAGCAGTGTGGTGAGTTTTTCGCCCCGCAAAAGTTTCAGCACGCAATCCGCATAAAGATCATGTTTGGAAATATGGTTCAGCATTTTGAGATATTTTTCAGGGCCGGGTTCCCAGGCAATTACGGTATTGAATCCGGCGTCGGCAACTTCCCGGATCTCAGATTCGGTGTAAACATGATAAAGTCCATTGAGCAGGACCGGTTTTCCGTTGATGACCGCATTGCCGTTCCGGTCCAGCCGGACCGATTTTACCGGCAGACGAGGCGCAGTTTTCGGTCTGGCTATCACCCGCAGGACTCTTTCTTCCCGCGACAGTTCCTTTCCTGCCTTGTCCAGTGCGGTCATGACGATCTGGTATTTGCCTTTCCGCAACGGTTCTTTCAGACGGAGTTTAGGGCAGGCGTGCGTATTGATTTTGACTTTTTCCGAACCTTCCGCCTGAAGCTGAGGGAGCTTGAGACAGATTCTGTCGGGGATCATTTCCGATGCAAGGAAATCGGCGCTGACCCGGTACCCCCAAGTCAGCTCCTGTTCACCTTCATAAGCATAAACCGAGGGCGAAAACCAGGCGGGTGCGACCTTGAAGGCGGCCCGTTCTTTCGCCGCTTCCTCTTCGCTCAATTCTTCCAGTTTCAGGTTTCGGAACGAGGCGCTGCCGTCCAGCCTGGACAGCTGAAAATAGACCTGCAGACGCGCAGTTTCCGGCTTAGTATAAAAAGTCGCGCTGTAAAGACTGTAATTCAGGAAGGCCGGCTTCAGTCTGGCAATATCGCTGTAGACCAGACTTTTGCCGTTTGCCCGGATATTCCGGACCTTCACGGTCAGCACGCCGGGACCGGGTTTCAGCGCGGTTTTGATTTCCAGCGTCACGCGGTACCATGTATTGGGCTTGCCCGCAATTTCCCGGCTTTTCCGGACCACCCAGGTTTTATCCGGGATTCCTTTGACCGTCAAATTCAGTTCTTTCGGATTGTCCAGCAGGACCGTGCCGCCGAAAAGCGGCAAAACCGTGCAGATTGCGAAAAAGGTATGGATCGTCTTCATGTTGAAACTCCTTCTGTTCAGCGGAACTTTCCTTCCAGCTTGAAATTGGAAACTTGAATGGACTGGATGCTGCCGTCGCCGGCCATGACATTGGCTTTTTTATTGTGCCGGTACATGATCGTGTAATTCGATGCCGCCGCGGCCGGCCATTTGTTGGTGGTCACGACCACATGGTTGCCGTCCGACAGAATTACCCGCGATGACGGATTTCGGATCCGGGAGAGACGGTGCCGGAGATTACCTGATCCATCCGGGTCGGCGTAAAAATTGAAACTGTAATCCGCACTTGCGAAGGCGGGCCCGGCGAGCGACCAGCCTTTCAAAGGGATTGATGTCTGATCCGCAAAAGGACAGGCCAGCACTTTCCAGGTCGCCGATTCGATGGACGGATTGGCCTTGTAAACCTTGTCATCACGGTTTTTCGCCGAAAAATAGCCGTTCACATACAGCTGATTGACCCAGGAATACGGCTCGATCCGGTTGCCGCCCGCGTTCATGTTGATCGGACCGATCCAACCGTTGTTTTCATCGCAGTACTGCAGCAGCAGCGTGGAAATGTTTTTCAGATTGCCGGTACAGGAGACCGCTTTCGCACGGTCGCGGGCGTTTTTCAGCGCCGGCAGCAGCATTCCGGCCAATATCGCTATGATAGCAATCACGACCAGTAGTTCTATCAGCGTAAATGGTTTCCATTCTCGTTTCTTGAAGATTTGAAGATGGTTTCTCATAATGGGACTCCCTTTCATTGATTATTTATGCCGTTTCGATTTTTTGGTTTCCAGTTGCAGATATTTGCAGAACTTTTCGTAACCGCCGGAAGGTTTGATTTCCCAGCGCAGATCTTCCAGCGACTGCGGAACGCCTTCCCAATAGAGTTCCGGCAGTTCTGCCGCAGGACATCCGCAGCTGCCGCCTAGAAAGAGCCCGACCGGAGTCAGACACATTTTCTTCCCGATCCCCAGGGAATGCTTATCGGCTTTTTTCTGCATCAGATCCAGGGCGTTTTTCGCATGTTCCTGCACCGGAAGATAAAGGGAAGTGAGCGGAACGGGCGACAGTTCCGAAAGAAACGAGGCTCCGCATCCCGTCACCGCGATATCTTCGGGACACCGGACGCCCCGGCGCTGCAATTCCGCGATCAGCTTGGCCGCCAGCACATCCTGCGTACAGAGAAAAGTGGTGATCTTTTGTTTCCGCAGCAAATCCATGATCCGGTCCATCGGTGAAGAATTCCAGTTTGTCTCCACCAGCTGTTCCTGTTGGCAAATCAATCCCTCCTCCTTCAGAGCAGTTTCAAATCCCTGCCGGAACACCGGTTCGTAGGAAGGCGGCCGGTGGTTGAAACCGACCAGCGCCATTTTCTCATGTCCGTGTTCACGGTGCAGGTGCCTCACCAGCAGACGGATCCCGTTCATGTAGTCAAATGCCAGGTCGCAGCTGCGGTCCTGGTCGCCGATCACCACCAGCGGGACCGGAAATTTTTCCGATGGAAAGAGACTCGGATCAATATCGGTGAAAATCCCCTCGGCTCCTTCATCGGCGTAGTCATACATGACCCGGAGTTTATGCTGTTTGTCTCCCGGCGGGGTCAGTCTCACCTGACTTCCGTTTTCCGACAGCAGCATGGTCAGATTTTCCAGCAGAGACTGTTTGTACGGCGGGAAAAATCCGGTGTCGATCCCGAAAAATTTCGTATGCTCATGACCAGCCAGACGCAGCGCAGCACTGTTCGGACGCCACTGCATATTCTTGGCGATGTGGAAAATTTTCCGGCGTTTCTCGCTTGAAACCTTTTCCGGTTTCCCGTTCAGGACCGCCGACACCGCCTGTCTGGAAACGCCCACCAGGGCGGCTATCTCTTTCGTCGTTATCGCCATCTTTCCATCCGTCTTCTTTTTGGTTGCGCGTGCTACTAACCGCTAATTTATCCCTCTTCGAATGATTTGTCAAGAGCGGAAAAGAATATTTTAGATACTTTTTTAGGTCAGGATCGATTTTTTACTTGAAAATGATCTCGGCATAGACCGGGCGGTGGTCGGACGCCATGCGTTCATCAACCACCTTGAATTCCTTCACCGTTCCTGCATCGGCCGGATACAGACAGAAATAATCGAGCAGGATCCGCGGTTTGTCGGCCGGCCAGGACATCGCTTTGCCGGAAAGGTCGTCGGCCACCTGGAACCCGGCTTCCTGCGCTTTCCGGATCACCGGACTGTCCCCCGCGGAATTCAGATCGCCGCACAGCACGGCGGGAAAATATTTTTTCTCCTTCAGATAATTTCCAAGGAATTCCATATTGCGGATGCGAACCGCCTCGATTTCCGGCAGCTGCTGGAAAGCCAGATGCGCGGCAATGATGTAATACGGACGGGGCGCTTTGACTTTCACCACCAGCGCGGAACGGGATTCATGGCCGTCAGCCTCCAGGTCGATCAGGTCGATCTGTTCCAGTTCATGAATGGACAGCACCGCATTGCCGTAGATCCCGCCGGGACGGTCGCTCGCCCGTCCGAAAAGGTAATTCAACCCGAGCTTGCGCGCGAGGATCGCGGGCTGGTCATCGCCCTGGGAACGGTCCGTTTCGACATCGACTTCGTTGAGCACGATGGTCTCGGCCCCGAATTTGCGGATGGCTTCCGCGGTACGGTCCAGATCATATTTCTTGTCCATACCCAGACCGATCTGGATGTTGTAGGAGGCCAGCTTGACGGCCTTGGTTTCATTGATGCTGTTCATAGGATCCTTTACGGTTTTGAATTTTACTTTTGAACGTTGGCAGTGTAAATGTCCAGCACGACGAGTTCCCCGGCAGGGATCGTGACTGTGATCTGACTTTTGCCGCCGGTTTCCCGGGCGGGCAGTTTCTTCCCGGAAATCCTTTCCGTGACCGAATCGACGCGGCCGGGGAAAATCACCGTCTGAACGGTTCTTTCCGAGGGAACGACGACCGGCGCCGTGGTTGCCTGCTTATAGACGCCGCGGTTGTTCAGCAGGGAAACGCGCCAGCCGTTTTTCAGCTTGGCGGCAATGACTTCGGCAGGACTGTCGCCTTTGACCTGGAACGGAAGCAGTTCCTGGCGGAGCAGCGAGAGCAGATAATGGACCGCGGGCAATCCCTGTTTCTGTCCTGCCGAGGCAGGCTCTTCCATCAGATATTTCTGCAGAGTCAGGACCACTTTGCCGCGACCAAATTGGAACACGGTCGCCAGCGGCTGGCGGTCGGGAGTCTGCAGCAGGACGGAAGCGCCTTGGAGCCGGACTTTCCGGTATTCATAAGGACGCACCGCCTTGGGCAGTTTCTGTTTGTCCATGGTCAGGGTTTCCGTTCCGGACGCAGTCTTGCCGGTGAATTCGACGCCGGTAAAACTCTTGTCCAGCGCTTTCGGCAGCTGTTCGGAATTGATCAGCAGAATACCGCCGTTCCGGACGTAATTGCGGACAGCCTCGACCACGCGGTCATTCCAGCGGATGGAACCGGTGACGATGGCGGCGGGGTAATCGGCAAGGCTGCGCGGCGGACCGCTGGGCGGATTCAGCACCAGAATATCGGCCAGCGCACTGAATCCGGTCTGGCTCATATTGCAGCCGTAACCTTCCTGCGGCATTTCGGAATTGCCGAAAATACCTTTCATCCAGACGTCGATGTTGCGGTCGCCGAGCGTGGGTTTGAACATGCCCATCCAGATTTTCCGACCCTCATGGGAATCCCAGCCGTGTTCCCAGTCCAGCAGCACGGCGATCGGGGTATAGACATGACCGCGGTCCGGATCGCGTTCGGCGAATTCCGCGGTCTCCAGCACTGCCTTGCCGTGAGGCGAAAGTTCCGGCTGCTGCCCCTTCACATATTTCTTCGTCACAAATGCGATGTCCTGATGTTCATAATCCACATAAGTGGCTCCCGTCAGGTAGCCGTAATAAAGCTGGCGCCGGTAAAGCGAAACGGATTTGCCGCCGTGCGGACCGAAAGTTTTCCCGTTTTTCAGGTAATTCAGATGTCCGTGGCCGAGATAGGTGGCATAATAGCATCCCCACGGTTTGTTGCCGTATTGACGCGAGGCTCCGCGCGCGGCGGCGATCTGCAGGGAAAATACCGGACAGCCGCCGAAACATTCCATGACCGTGGAAACCGCGCCCCACTCCATCGGATGATGGTGCCAGATCGTCAGCGAGCTGAAATTGGCGCAGTCATTGAACATCATGCGCTGGTAGAAGCGGAAGAGGTCTCCATATTTGCCGACCGCCTCGGCGCGGGTATCGGGCAGTTTCGGGATCGGCCGGTGGATCACCAGATCGCGGCTTGCCGAATCATAAACCGCTTTCGCCCCTTTCTGATCGCGGTAGGATCCCCATCCGAGCATGCACAGCAGGTCGTTGTCGAATTCCGCCAGCTGGAAACCCATGAAATTCGGATGTTTCGCACGCCATTTCCGGTATTTTTCCATTCCCGGCGGGGTGAAACCATCCGGCGGCAAGGCATAATGGAGCTTCGAATCATGGCCGAGATACCAGTAATGGAACGTGACGTCATTCGGAATCTTTTCGGTCTTTTTCAGGTCCAGCAGCTGATTGTCCGCCGACCAGTCCGCAGCGCCATAATCGGCGAGGGGATTCTCATCCAGGATCCGGAGCCGCAGAGCGGCGGTTTGGATGCCGTTCAGGTTATGTTCCGTTTGAACTTGCTTGTTATTGCGCACTTCACCGCCCGGCACGGCGGTCCATTTGCCGTTCTGCTGCGCTTCCAGAACGAAATCCTTTGCGGTCCAGCCGATCCGGCTGCCGTTGTAGCAGCCGTGATGCAGGACGGCTTTCGAGAGTTTGACCGGATGCGGGAAAGTCAGCGTGATTTCCGCTTTCTGGGGTTGATCGATCCGGGCTTTTTCAGCCCTGGCGGCACTGTCCGGCGAGGTATTGCCGTCAATGACTTTTTTCAGGTCGAGCCACTTCAGGTCGCCGCTGCCTGTTACCGTCGAACCGGTGATCTTTTTCCCGTTAGAATCGAATACCTCGAATTCACGCAGGGCGGCGCGGTGACTCCATTTCACATATTTGTCGACCATCGCCCGGGAGGGTTTCGGGTTCAATCCGGCATACGGCAGGAACCAGCCCAGACTCCAGACCCGCCGATGAGTTTTTCCCTGCATGACCAGTCCGTTTTTCAGCAGTTCCTTTTCGCTCATCAGCTGAAAATAGGTCTGACCGGCAATGACCGGCTGTTTCCAGCCGTCGGGCAGATCGAACGAAGGATCGGCGAGGATCGGCTTTTCATGCGTGAAAAACCGCGGGATCATCGGCGGATCGGGTTTTTTCAGCTCGGCGGTCCAGGTGTCTTTCGTGCCGTCGGAATAAAACACTTCGCAGCAGTAGGACGCACCTTCGGCATAACCGCCTTCCATGACCAGATCGAGGCAGCTCAGTCCGGAATGCACTGCTCCGTCGAAATTGTTGCGGGGATTTTTCCGGGCCGGAAAATCGGCGGAATCGTAATAGTCGATCATCCAGAAATTTTTTTTGACGTCATCGCCGGAAACCCAGCGTCCGCCGGGACGCGTCACCACGATTTCGCGAATGCTTTTCGAGGGATCGACACCGGTCAGATGGATATGGAAATCAGGCTTGCCGGAAGGTCCGCGGGTCACCGGGCCGACCAGGTCCGGCGTATTCCGGTAATTGAGCGTGATGCTTTTTTCGGTTCTGGCAGTCCGGAATGTGATCCGCCGGAAAATCAAAGTTCCCTTCTGATTGGCGCGGTAGATATAGATCTGGTATTCGGTTCCGGACTTGAACGTGCCGGCGGGGAAATCGAAGGTGAGCTGACCGAAACTGTCGATCGGGACCGCCTTCAGCCAGGCAGGCGTGGAGATCCGTTCCAGCTGGCGCTTTGCATTGCGCCGGTACAGAATGACGCCCAGCCGAGAGGGCGGCTGTCCGGTCGTCTTCAGATCCAGTTCCAGCGTGCCGGAAGCGGAAGTTTCTCCGTCAAAACGAATCACGGCCGCGACATAGTTTTTGCCGTTGACCCGGACCGCGGCACCGTTTTCCTGACGCGTGTCGCCGGCAACCGAGACCGCAGCTGGCAATTCGCGGTCGAAAACACAGTTCAATTCAACCGCGGGGAGCAGACCGCATCCGGCCAGAAGCAGCGCGGCCGATAAGAAAGATTTCAGCATGATGACCTCTTTTTCTGTTGTGCAAAAAGGGAATGAAAAGACGGCGGATCACCACCAGGGCCAGCGCCAGCCTTCGACATAATCGAGGGTGGATTTGCCCGATTGGAACAGGGAAACCGTGCGGAGACTGCCGGCTTCGTAATGATTGTCCCAGAAGACGATGTTGAGATTGTTCACATGGCGGAACGCCGTCAGCGTGTTGGTCCCGAAAGTCTGGACGGTACTGTAGGAGTTATTCGGGGCATCGGTCGCGCAGGCGATCGCGGCGGGACGGTTGAGCGAACTGAGTTTCACCAGCCCAGTATCCATATACCAGGCTCTTTTCCCGGCGCCCTTGGAGGCCTGGTTCTTATAGGCATTGTCGGGACTGCCGCCGGAACGGTGCATCCACATCATATTGGTCCAGCCGATATGGGTGGCCGGATAATTCGTGGAAACCGGCTGGCCGGAAGGACAAAGGAAGATCGAACCGGGTTTCGGTGTCCCCACGCCCTGATACTTGGGCTGGATATACGCGGCTTCGCTGAGGAAGGCGAACCAGGTTTTCTGCGTTTTTTTGCCGAAATAGTTGTAACTGTCGCCGACGGTCCAGGTATCGAAATCGTTGGAATAGGAAATGCCGATAAAGCCCGCCTGTTTCATACTGTTGGCGCAGGCGATCTTTTTACCCATTTCCCGGGCCTTGTTCAGGGCCGGCAGCAGCATTCCTGCCAGGATCGCGATAATCGCGATCACCACGAGGAGTTCTATCAAGGTAAAAATCCTCCAGTCATGCCGTTTGAAAGTTGATTTCCGAGTTTGTTTTGGTGCATTTTTCATTTTTCTCTCCTGTTGGAATTATTATAAATTTTTGAAAGAAACATTTTTCACCAGTTCCGGTCTGCGGAGGTTGGATATTTTCCCTTCCGGATCGCGGATTATAACATTGCTGACGGCGGCATTCTGCAGACCGGCGGCAACGTCGAACACCTGTTTCGCATTGGAAATGATATTCGAAAACGTAACGTTGAAAACGGAACATTCGCTTGGGGTCCCGTAAACGGTTTCGCCGACGACGCCTTCACCGATCTGAATGCAATTGCGGGTATGAAAATCATCGGGGGAAGCATCGACCAGGCCATCGACGGTCACATTGCGGATCTCAGCTCCGTCAAGTGCCAGAAGGCGCAGCATCAGACATCCGCCCGCCGGATATGCCAGAACGTTGCGGATGATGACGTTCCGGATATCCTTTCCGCGCCGCGAAAAATCATTGGACATGACATGCGTGGATCTCAGTGATCCGCCGGGCCGCCGCTGCCTGGCCGAACAGGTGGCGGTCAGCGCAATGACATCATCTCCGGTCGTTCCGGTAATATCGGAAATGATGACGTCGTGACAGCCTGCCCGGAGATTGATCCCGTCCTGATTTTCGTTGTTCTGGTCGATCCCGTCGATGTTCCGGGTCATGCAGGCCTGGAATTCGATATGGCTGATCTTTGCATGGGAACAGGATTCGAGCGATATGGCCCAGGCGTGCTGTTCGATGATGCAGAGGTTTTCGATGCTCAGATGGTCCGCATTGGCCATGAGGATCCCGATGTTGCGCCAGTCGCCGTATTGGGATTCGCCCTCTTTTCCCGCATCGGTGCCGTAGGTATGACCATGCCGGTCCGCCCACGTCAGCTCCGGCGCCCCGCTGAAGCTGAAATTTTTCGGACAGGGATTTTCCAGATGCTTGCTGCCGTCCCCGGTCGACCGCGGATGATCCGCGCCTTCCAGCACGGCCCTGCCGACGCCCAGGATATGGATATTGGAGATCTTCTCCGGCTCGTCAATGCAGAAACCGCAGTTCGCGCTCCGGAAGAAATTGTCGCGGCAGGAATCCGAAAGTTTGATTCTGCAGTTCTCGATGATGACCGTGGTATCGCCGGGCAGCAGGATCGCCCGGTCCAGCAGCCACCAGTCGCGATCCGGTTCCTGCTCGGATTTCCGGGAAGAGATCACCACCGGGTTTCCGCGACGGTCACGGATGGCAGCTTCGATCCGATCGACATCGGAAGCGCCTTCATAGTCGTTCACATTCCGCATTGGGTTTCCTTATCCTGCCTTTCCGGAACTTAATTCAGGCTGAAACGGACCATGAAGACGACGGATCCGGCAGCTTTGGCGAGGCGGAGTTTTTTCCCGTCCCACTGAGCGGACACCGGTTCGTTGTTTGCCTTCTCATCCAGCTTGACAGCGCTTGCGATCTTCGCGGCATCCAGCCCCTGCACATCGATTTCCAGAGAGTCCGTCTGCTCGCGGAAATCCGAAATCAGCAGCGCGGCCGATTTGCCGTCGGCCGATTTGGCGGCCATGAGACGGACCGATCCGCGGTTTTCGACCGGACACAGCTCGGTATAATCCCGGATCATATCCCCCATGAGACACATGGAATAGAAGTTCTTGTCCAGCTGACGGTCGGCAGTGATGTAGCCCCAGTTGCCTTCCCAGCGGGCGCCGTAGTAGAACGCCGTGTCCAGCGTGGTATACTGCCAGCCGGAAAGGACGGCGATGTTGAACGCGGCGGAGTTGGCCCCGTGAAAGACATTCTGGTTGCGGCGGAAAGATTCGATCGTCACATTGCTGTGGACGCCTTCCCAGGTTTCCAGATAATGCCATTCGTTGATGCAGGTTTCCGTCTCTTCGAAACCGGCGTCGTCGAGGAAATTCCGGGCCGAGGCCGGCTGGGCCGTCAGTCTGTCGGGATCGGCCGTATAGCAATGCCAGGAGAGGAAGTCCGGCTTGATTCCGGCTTTCGCACAGGCGGTCAGAAGCTTCCTGATGCAGGCAAAACTCAATCCAGTGAGAGCGGGACCGCCGATCTTGAGTTCCGGGAATTCGCTTTTCAGCCGTTTCAGCACGATCACGAAGAAGGTGA
>JAZUCR010000024.1:0-4027 GCA_045639225.1 Victivallales bacterium | reverse complement strand
CTCTCATGACAAAGGTCCCGGGTTCCACCTGCATGAACGTGATGTCCACCTTATGTCCGAGAGAAAATGTCATTTCATTGCCCATAATCATCTCCGTGTTTTTGATTTGCCATAAATATACTCCATGCCGGGTGACATTTTTTGTCATCTCAATATGACACCCCATAAAATTCTCAAAAAAAGCCGGAGAACTGGTATCGCTCCATCTCCGGCCGAAGGTAAATTTTCCGTGTCCGCTTACTTCTTACACTTTTCGAGCACGCTTTCGAACCCTTTGCAGATCTTCGTCTCAAGGTATTTCAGCTTGGTCGAAGCCGGACACAGATAAACTGTTCCTGTTCCGGAATAGGTGTTGACCAGTCCCTCGCCGGACAGGACCGACGCGAAAAGTCCCTTTGTTGCTTTTTCCACTTTGAAATCCAGAGAAGCGGACCAGATGATTGCAAAATTGCCGTCCACCACCAGTTTTTCATTGTTCAGTTCGATCTTTTCAAGCGGTCCGTCGGATTCCAGGATCACGCGCCCTTTGCCGGATACCGTTGTCTGGTAAAGACCGTGTCCGGAAAGCAGCCCCGCCCCCAGACTGTTCTTCCGGATCCCCAGCACAACACTGAGTTCCGAAGCATAGTATCTGCCGTGATTGATGAGCCAATCCTTGCCGTCAACATCAAAGACGGTGTATTGACCGTAGGTCGGCTCCAGTACGAGATCTCCCGTGCCGGAGTAGATCGGCCGCCGGACGGACTCGCCCGTCAGCAGAGCGGCGCCGATCCCCGGTCCGGATGAGGAATCCATGATGATGTTTCCCCTGTAGTAATACATCGCCCCGGCTTCCGTCTGCAGGGAGGTGTCATCCATTTTCACGTGGACAAACTGCATGTCTTCTTTTTTGATGATTTCGAAAGTCAGGGCGTTGCGGGCCGCATCGGCGAGCGCCTTTTCGATGAGCTGCTGTTTCTGCTGCTGACTGGCTTCCTTCTTTTCAGCCCGTTTCTCGTTGATGTTCTGCCCGGTCTGTTTCGCCGCTTCGGCAGCCTGCGCCGCCTTTTCCTTCAGATTGTCCAGAAATGCCATATTTTACCTCCATGGTTTGGTTTTGGACACACGACGTGCGTGCTGATAAAATATAGCGAAGCGGGTCTGTCATTTTATGTCAGACCCGGTTGACCTTGGCCGTCTTTTTCGCCAGAGTGCAGATTTTTTCCCGCAGCCATTGCGGTTCCAGAACCTCGACATTGCCGCCTTCGCCGAGGATCCAGCGGACCGCTTCCGTTTCCGGAGATGGAGGCAGAATCACGATCAGGGAACCGTCCACCTGTGGTGTGATGACGAGCTTCTTCGCTTTCTGCTGCTCATAGAGATAGTAGGCGATGTCTTTGGAACACCGGACCCGGATATTTTCGATTTTGGGATAATCGAACAGCCCATCTTTCTCCGTCTGCCTCAGAATGTCTTTCCTGATTTCAAACGTATATCGGGTGATTTCCGCCTTTTGAATGCGAAAAATCGCCAGCACGATCACCTTGTCGTCGGCGAGATTCACGCCTTTGACATACCAGTTCCCTTTGTGATACGCCACGATATGCGGTTCAAAATCGCGTTCGGACACCTCGCCGGTAGATCCCTTCTGATAGACGAGGCGCAGCATGCGGCGTTCCCGCCATGCCTGAAAGACCGTGCCGAAGATCTCCGGCCGGATGGTGGTCTTGCCGCAGGAGGCGATGAGAAGCGTTTCGATGTAAGTCCGGTCCAGCAGTTCGGAATTGTTGTCCGCGATGCTGTTGTCCACGGCGTCCCGGATCTGTTCCTTGACCGGAGACGGCATGATCTTTCCCGCCAGCTGAGCGCCCAGCATGGCGGACATCACCATCTCATCGTCCATGAACGGGACTTTCAATTCCCAGCAGGTATTGGTCAGAAAATATCCGTTGTTTTCCTGCGAAAAAGAAATGGGTGCATCGAAATCCTTCCGGAGCGTGTCCAGATCGCGCATGACGGTGCGTTCCGAGCAGGACATGTTGAGATTTTCATTCAGATCCATATCCCGGAGTTTGCGCGTAAAGGAGGCGGCGTTGGGATAGTTGTTTTTCCGCAGTTCCGCCACGAACCGGATCAGGCGAAGCAGTTGTTTTTTGTTGACAGGCATTGTCTTTACTCTTTCGTTTTCTGATAATATACCGCAAATATTCGGCAATGTCAAACATGGATGACAAAAAATGTCAGACCTTGCGGATTATACTATGCCCAGAACAACCCGAAAGGAGAAAAGACAAAGTGGAAATCAATTACAAGCATCCGGCATTTGCAAGGTGGCATCTGGCGGAGGAACCGATCAAAACCATTCCGTATGGAGCTCTGATCAAATGGTTTGACCAGGTGATCCAGTTCGGATTCCATCTCGGAGGAGGAGAAATTTCGTGGCGTGACGGTGTGATTTCGGCGAAAGATCTGAAGATCGGTTCGAGCGTGTCATGGCACGATAAAGAATGCGTCAGCGTGTTGGCTCAGGACGGCAAGCCGGTCGTTTTCGGCGAGGCGGCAATGCGGTCGGAATTTCAGGGCGGACTCTATGCGACGAGGCAGGATTTCATTTCGGCGTGTCTCGGCGACGATCTTACGGCATGGGGCAATTTCCCCGTCTGGATCTTCGACCGTTACGGGAAATGTTTTCTGAATCCAGTCGCTCCGGAAGCGGTATTCGAAGATATGCCGAATGTAAAAAATGAGGGCGAAAATTCTGCTCTGTCATAAAATGGCAGGGGTGCAGAGTTATCTTATGCCGCAAACGACAATTGCGGGACAAAAACAACCGCATGCCGCGAATAATGGTATGCAAAAAAACAGAAAGGACCCATCATGACGGAAAAGGAAAAGAACATCCTGAATCAGGAACTCTGGGCAGTGGTCTCGCTGGGGTTTGAGGCCACAAAACATGACTTCGATATCATGGGGAAAATGCTCAAGTGCGCCAGCAAGGAGGAAGCCAACGAGATGACTCCGAACAAGCGCAAGGACATCGAGGAGCTCCAGCTTCAGTGGCGCTTTTTGAAAATGCTCCACGAAGATCTCGGCAAGATCGCCGCCAGGCTCGGAATGGGAGAAATCGTTCCCGCTGTTCCGACACTGTTCATCAGCGATGAGCTGTGGGAGGTTGGCAATTCCGGTTCATCGGATGCGCTCTATGAGACCACGGACAAAATCAGCGATTTTCAGTCTGCCATTCAGGACTGCGCGTTCAAACTTCAGGAGGCATGCGCATGAGTTCGTTTGTCCCGATGCCGATCCGGTTCATTCTGTGGAAATGTCCCAAATGCGGAGAAGAAACAAAAACGGTCAAAAGACCGAACCCTTAGATTCTCACTTGCCTGTCTCTGTTCGGATGCAACCGTCCCCCGGTCTGCCCGAAGTGCAAAACGAAAATGATCGAAGTGAAACTGTTTTATTGAAAGGAAGAAAAATGTGCGATTTTGAAGAATTTGTGGATTGTCTCTCTGACGCGACCAAGCAGTTGTTCAGCGATATTGAAGAAGCGTGGAGCGAACTTAAGACCGATCTGCGGGAGACCGTAACAGTCCGGTATTTGCGTCCCGGCGGTGTGGTATATTGCCGGGCAGAGGGTAAAAAGTATTACGGCATCATCACCGGCACACAGATCATTTCGCTGGATGCCGAAGGAGAGCCGGATTACATGGATCTGGAAGATTTTCTGGAAATGCACGATGCGGAGAAAATCAAGGTCGCAGGGAAAAACCGGATCGCGGTCGGCTCGCACGAGGTGGATTTCGCCGCCCGGATGGCCGTGGAAGAGGAGCGTTTTCCCTCCACGAAAACCTTCGTTCTGAAATGCCTTGACGCGGCAGATGCTTCCGGCGTGGACGAGGCTCTGGAAAAAAAGTTCGGCTCCTTCGAATGGCTGACTTACGACCTGCCGGAAGAAACCGACGAAGAGGACAGCACGGAAGCAAACGGGAAAGAATCAGCTGAATGAACAGCTTCCTGTCGCAAATTTTTGCCATGACATCACACC
>JAZUCR010000023.1:0-9632 GCA_045639225.1 Victivallales bacterium | reverse complement strand
ACAGCACCTGAAGCGTCAGCCGCGGCCGATGGTTTCGGCGACCTTTTTGACCGCGTCCAGATACCCGAAGCCGTAACGGAGATCGGGTTCCAGATAACTGCCTTCGGTCCACTCGTTCCAGCTGTTGATGTTCATGAATTTGTGTTTCTGCGGCAGCTTCATCAGTTTTTCGGCGACGATGCGCATGGCGTTTTCGAACCGTTCGGGAGTATTCCCGGTTATGATTCGCGTGAATGGATAGCCCAGATCCGGATCCCAGTCCCACACTTCGGTCTGCACCGTGCGCGGCGAGGAATCCCAGCCCATCGAAACGTTCGGGAAATATTCGATGTTGAATTTTCTGAGCACGTCTTCCCAATACTGCAGATAAGCGGCCAGAATTTCATCGAACGGCGTCTGATTTTTCGGAAATGCCGCGTGATGTTTCCAGACATAACTGGTGATGCTGTCGAATCCGAGTTCGGCGAGCAGTTCGGGCAGATCGCACGGACTGGTTTCGCCCGGCAGGATCGCCTGGGTCCAGACCACGCAGTTCAGATGCAGTCCCGGCAGTCCGGCGCTTCTGCATGCACTGCGGAAATCATCCAGCGCCCGCCTCGTTTCGGCCGCCGAACCGAAACTCGCCAGCAGTTTGTTCAGCTCGTAAACGGAGAAATACGGCTTGCCGTCGATCGTGTAGTAATCCGGACGGGTAAAATATTTTTCCACATGGATCCGGGCGATTTTTTCGAACGTTTCGCGCGTCACTTTTCCCGGATACATCAGCGTGCGGCCGCCGAACCGCGTGCACGGGTGGATATCCACCCAGTCATGGTTCGCCCACATGGTGCAGAATTTCAGCTTCGCCGTGTTGTCCGCCCCGAAAAAACCTTCTTCCAGAGCCCGCTGGAGAAACGGCCCGTCATTGTAATAATACCAGTCGAAAATAAAGGTGTCGATCCCGTGCGAGGCGGCCAGATTGATATTTTCGGTCATGACTTCCGGCTGTTTTTCGTCGAGAAAACCGCGCAGCGGCAGATTCGGCTGATGATGTCCCGGAAAACGCGGGGTCGCGCTCTTCACCAGTTCCCATTCGCTCCACCCCGGACCGTGAACTTTTTCATTCCTCGCATCGCCCGTGTGATAATTCGGAAAATAATAGCAGCCGATATCCAATGCCATGACCGTTTCTCCTTCTGTTGTTCAGTCTGAATTTGCGGTAATATAACATTCCGCAAAACAATTGAAAGAGCCTTTTTCGAAAAAAACAGTTTTTTTCAAGAGAAAGCGCGGAGGCATGGAATCCTGAGATCTCGCGCCATGCCACGTCTTGCGCGCTGTCCGACCTGTCCGACTGGTCCGACCTGTCCGACAAAAGTTCGCGGAAAACCTGTGTTCTCGCGCCTGGCCGTGTCTTCCGCGTCCTCCGTATTCTCTGTCTTCTCCGTATTCTCCGTTTCAGTCCGCGCAAAAATTTTTCCCTCTTTTTTCCAATCCCCGCTTGACTTTTATCGACTTGCGTATAAATTAACACTATCTAAACGTTTAGAATAAATTTGAAATTTTTGGATTTTCCATGAATAGAAGAGTGACGATTTGCGATATTGCCGAGGCGGCTGGAGTCTCCGCCTGCTGTGTCTCCTGGGTGCTGCGCAACCATCCGCGCAGTCAGGGGATGAATGTGAAAACCCGGCAGCGCATCCTCGATGCCGCCTCCAGCCTCGGTTACGTCCAGAACCAGCTCGCCATCGCCACCCGCACCGGACAGGTCAACACCATTGCCGTCATCCTGAATTTCCGCCAGTTCCGGAACATGCCCCCCGTGAATCAGATCATGAGCGGGATCCTGCTCGAAGCCGCCTCGCTCCAGTACGGCGTCAAGATCTTTCCCGAAGAGGATCCGGACAGCGCGTTCCGCTTCATTCTGGAAAACCGGATCGACAAAGTCATCATGATCAGCATCAACCGCGATTTGCGCGAACGCGTCGCGGAACTCGCAGAACAGAATTCCGTCCGGCTCGTCTATGCCTATGAGTGCGGCCACCGCAATTTCCCGGCGGTCAATGCGGACAATATCGAAATGACCTCGAAAATGGTCCATTACCTGGCGGAACACGGTCACTCCCGGATCGGATTGCTCTGCGTGCCGCATATCCATCACTATAAGACCGACCGGCATGCCGGTTATCTGAAAGGCATGGCGGAATGCGGACTGAAAACCGATCCCCGCTGGATCTCCTGTTCCGGCGAGATCGATGCTGCCGTGGACTCCATGCTCGTCCTGCCGGAAGGAGAGCGACCGACTGCCTTGGTCACGCTTTCCGACTCCCTTGCGGCACGCGCCCAGCGGCAGGCATGGAAACGCGGCTTGCGCATCCCCGATGATTTTTCCGTCATCGGCATCGGCGATATGGAATGTTCCAGCCTCAGCATGATTCCAATCACCACCTTCCGCGAATCCCTCACGGAGACCGGCAGTCTGCTGGTACATCTCGTCCTCGGTAAAAAAATCGACATCCAGCCGGATGAATCCCAGGTTTTCCGCACTCATGCCGAACTCATCGAACGCGAATCGGTATACACAATTGACACAAGCAGCAAGCAACAAGTTTCAAGATGCAAGTCATAAGATAACAGAAAACCAAAGAGAGGAAACAAGACATGAACAGAATTTCAGTTTTCAGCCCGGATCATTCACCGTTTGAGCGCAAGCGTTTCTTTACGCTCATCGAGCTCCTCGTCGTGATCGCCATCATCGCCATTCTCGCGGCAATGCTTTTACCTGCATTGAACAAGGCGAAGCAAAAAGCACAGCAGATTTCCTGTCAGAGCAATATGAAAAGCACGGCATCCTTACTCCATTTTTACAACCAGGACCACAACGATTACTGGCCGCCCGCGGATGATCCGGAAAGCATGACGCTGCATCCCTACAGTTACGGAATTTGGGCTGCCAAGCTGGATGCTTACCTCACCAACAATGTCAAGTATGTGAAATCCAAGGTCGCTTCGTGTCCCGCCGCTCCGGGGTGCGTCCCTATCCACTCATCTTTGGGAACATCCTCTCTTTCATATAATTATGTTCGAATCTGCACTCTCTCCGCCACTAGATTTTTCAGAATTTGCGGGAACAAGATCCAGATCGTGGGCGCACCCGGACGCAGATTCAGCGGGGAATCCTATCCGCCGAGTGCTGTGCCGTTCCTTGCGGACAGCGGTAATAAATATACTTATTGGAACGTTTCCAACGCCGATTCCCTGATCACCGGCTTCGCATACAGACACAATAACAGCTGCAATCATGCGTTCCTCGATGGTCATGCCGCCAGCACGCACACCAGGATTTCCCCCGCACATCCGCTTTACAAAGCCTGCTACGCAGTTTACGGATTCCAGTGAACGTATGAGGAAACTGTCAACTGAAAAAATTGAAAATGAGGAGAACATAAAATGAATTTCAAGAATACGGCTTTGACGGGGCTTCTGTTCTGTGGAATGATGCTGTACGGGGATCTGATATTGGTGAAGAACGGCAAACCGGCGGGAACGATCTGGCTGGATGCGACTGCGAAACCGGGCGAGAAAACCGCCGCGGAGGAATTGCAGACCTATCTGAAAAAGATGTCCGGCGCGGAATTCCGGACCGGTGCGGAAATGAACGGCAGCTGCATCGTGCTGGCAACCGTGAACACGCCCGGCATCCCGGATTCGATGAAAAAAACACTGGACGGCAGTAAAGACGAAAGTTATCTGCTGAAAACCGAGGGCGGGAAACTCTACATCGTCGGCAAGACGCAGGTCGGGACGCTCTATGGCGCCTACGGTCTGCTGGGCGACTGCCTGAACGTGCGGTGGTTCATGCCGGGCGAGGAATATGTGGAGAGCCGCAAAGACATCGTGCTGCCCGACTTGAACAAGGTGGACGAACCAGTGTATCTGTGGCGGCAGGCGACCCAGGGTGGGGCATCCGGTCTGGCGCGGGCAAGCAAGACCTGGGCGGCGCGGAACCGTCTGCAGTGTCCCTCGGAATTTTCGATCCGGGGATTGTCCGACCCGAAACAGCGGGACTACTTCGATGCGCGGATCGCGGATCATATATTTTCCGAAGGTTCGCATCTGACTTTTTACCTGGCGGCGCCGCCGCAGAAATATCTGAAAACACATCCGGAATATTTCGCGCTGGTGAACGGCAAACGGCTGCAGAACAAAGGACACCACAACACGCATTACTGTCTTTCCAACCCGGAATTGCAGAAACTGGTAGCGGATTACATCTGTTCGCTGTATGACAAATACGGACGGCGCATCACTTACTGTTTCGGCGCGCCGGATTCGGTCAAAGACTGGTGCGAATGCGAGAACTGCCGGGCGCTGGACGAGGAAGGCAAGTTCGACGTTTCGCGGCGGTTCCACACGGTGGCGCAGAAGATCGCGGCGATGGTGTATGCGAAACGTCCGGACATGCGGCTGGACCTGTGGGCGTATGCCAATTACCGTTCGCTCCCGAAAGACCTGAAGATCGACCCGCGGATGAATCTGTATTTCTGCTCGCACGGGCGTTGTTTCGCGCACCGGATCGACGATCCGAACTGTCCGCGGAACGTGGAAATGCTGGCGCTGCTGAAATCGTGGATGGCGCTCAAGCCGGCGAAGGTGCACCTGTTCGAATATTCCACCTGCACGCCGATGAGCTGGACCCCGCTGGAACATGTACTCGCCGCCGACCTCAAAACGTTCCGTAAAATGGGCATTTCCGGCTGGAAGGAAGGGGTCCACTTCCCCGATGCGAATTACCGGAAGATCCCGAAAATCGAAGACGACCCGCATCATTCCGCCCACCGGTTAGGCCACAGCTGGCTCTTTTTCGACGTTGCCGGACGTCTGACCTGGAATCCGGACTTGGACGTGGATAAAGTCATCGCCGATTTCGAGTCGAAATATTACGGCAAAGCGTATCCGGCGATGAAGAAGTTCAACGATCTGCGCCGTGCCGCGTGGGACAATGCGTCCGGCTGTTTCGGTTACCCGACCGGGGACAGCCGCACGCCGACCCTGCTGATGAAGGAAGGGTTGAAGGAACAACTTCTGAAACTGCTGGATCAAGCGGACCAGTTCGCCGGAAATGATCCGGTCCTGAAACGCCGTCTGGCGCGCGACCGGAAATATCTGGAAGTGTTCTGGATCCGGCAGAACGACCGTTACCGGGCGAGGCTCGGCAAGACGCTGAATGCGCCGCCGGCGAAATCGAAAATCAGGATCGACGGCGATCTCTCCGATCCGGCGTGGTCGGGCGCGTGCTGGATCTCCGATTTCAAGACCATTTCTGACAAAGAGAAAAAATCCCTGCCGTCGGAATTGAAAACCTCGGTCGGGATCCTCTCGGACAAGGACAACCTCTATTTCCTGATCCTCGCGAACGAACCTTCGGTAGAGAAGCTGACTGCGAAAGCGAAATCCGCGAATGAGATCTGGAACGACGACTGCATCGAGATCTTCCTCGATCCGCGCAATGTCGCCAACACCTATTACCAGTTTGTGGTGAACAGCAAAGGGGTGTCCGCCGCCATGCGTCAGCCGGGGAAAGACCGGTCGATCGACTTCGGCATCACCGCGGCGGGGAAAGTGGAAAAGAACCGTTACGTGGTCGAGCTCAAAGTGCCGGTGAAAAATCTGGAATGCCTGTTCGCGCCGGGCGCGGTGTGGAACGTGCATTTCGCCCGCAGCCGGAAAATCGAAGACGGACTGCCGAAAGGCGCTTTCTCCATCGACGGCGAAAAGAACCATGAACGCGGCAGCTACCGCACGATGTCGATCGGACGCGCGCTGCTCCCCAATGGCAACTTCACCGAAACCGACCCGAAGACCGGAAAGCTGAAAGCGTGGTCACTGAAAAAAGCCGAAGTCATCAAAAAAGACGGCCGGAACGTGCTCGTCATCCACAAAGGCGGCAGGGTCGGACAGTCGATCTGGGACTGGAAAGGACCGCTGGGCCAGTCGCCGGAACCGCGCCGCATCCGAATCCATTTCCGGGCGTCCGGCGATGCGAAACTGGCGCTTTACGCAGCAGCTTACACCGACGACTGGAGCGGGGGCAAACTGAAACGGAAATTCCACCGTTCGGAACAGATCGGACATGTCAACCTGAAATCCGAGGCCAAGAACTATACGTTCCGCTATACGATCAAGCCGGATCAATGGATCGGGCTGTATTTCAACTCCTTCGGCGGCGAAACCATGATCGAAAGCGTGTCGATCACCAGGGAATAAACAGACCTGGGCAAAAGGCAGCATCAGAACAGGCATACGCTTTCCGGTTTCATTGTCCATTTTTGATTCATTTACAATAAATTTTCTTTTTTTATGAAAACATATTTCATTTACATGGTTTTTTACAAAAAAAGCGAAAAAAACGGCTTGAATGTCCGATAGAGGGATTTATATTGCTGATAACACAGGAAACTGCAGCAGGAGGAAAAAACCATGAAACCTGAAAGAGTTCTGGTCCTGGGCGCGAGCGGCGCCATGGCCCGTTACATGATCCCTTTTCTGGCGGAAAACGGCTGTCAGGTGGACGGCATTGCGCTGGATAAAGTCGAAAGCTCCAACCCCAACGTGAAATATTATCAGGGCAATGCCAAAGAGCTGCCGATGCTGCGGGAATTCCTTTCGCATAAATACGATGCGATCGTGGATTATCTGACCTACACGACCTCGGAGATCCCGTTTTATCTGCCGCAGCTGCTGGACCATACGGACCATTATATCTACCTTTCCAGCGGACGCGTATATGACAACCTCGAAAAACCGGTGAAAGAAACTTCGCCGCGGCTGATCGACAGTTCGAAAGACGCCCTGCTGCTGAACTCCGACGACTACTGCATCTACAAGGCGCGCGGCGAAAATCTGCTGTTCAGTCGTCCGCGGAAAAACTGGACGATCGTGCGTCCGGCAACCACTTACAGTTATCTTCGTTACCAGCTGGTCACGCTCGAAGCTGCCAATACGGTCGGACGCGCTTTCGCCGGCAAAAAAGTCGTGGTGCCGATCCAGGCGAAGGACAAACCCGCCACCCTCAGCTGGGGCGGCGATGCCGGAAAAATGATCGGCAGTCTGCTTTTCCGCGAAGCCGCGCTCGGCGAAGCCTTCAACATCAACAGCGCCGAAAATCATACCTGGGGCGAGATCGCCGATTATTATAAGGACATCTGCGGTCTGCAGGCGGTCTGGGTGGACAAGGAAGATTACCTGAAGATCCTCAATCCCGATCCCTACCGGATGGGTCCGCGCTGGCAACTCGAATACGCCCGGCTGTTCGACCGTGAGGTGGACAACAGCAAAGTGCTGGCCGTGACCGGCATGAAGCAGAGCGACCTGATGCCGCTCTACGAGGGACTGAAACGGGAGATCAGCCGCACGCCGAAAGATTATCCGTGGCCGAACAATCAGCGCATGGATGATTATCTCGCCGCAATGAAATAACCCGGGGTTCCGATCATGCTGAAAGTCTGCATCAGCTACGACACCGGCGGCGGCCGCCGCGGCGGTCATTTCACCCACTATTCGTTTACCGGTCTGCCGGGCGTGGAGATCGCCGCACTGGCGGATTCCAATCCCGAAGCGGAAAAAACGTTCCGCCTCACCGGAGCCAAAAAACTGTATACCTCATTCACCGCCATGATGGAACAGGAAAAGCCCGACATCGTGATCCTGTGTTCCCGTCTGCCGAAAGAGCATTACGAACAGATCAGATTTGCGCTGAACCATCACTGTCATGTGCTCTGTGAAAAGCCGCTGGCGGAGACCCCGGTCCAGGCCGATGAACTGATCGCGCTTTCGCACCGGACCGGATGTCTGGTGCAGATGGCGCATCTGGCGCGGTTCGCCCCGACTTTCCGCACGATGAAAAAAATGATCGAAGCAGGTGAGATCGGCAAGATCCTGACCTGCTACATGCGGGGCAAGGAGGATACGCGCGGCGGCGGGGAAGACATGCAGGTGCTGGGCACGCATGTGCTGGACGCGGCAGCCTGGATTTTCGGCATGCCGGAACAGGTTTATTCGGATATTCGCTGGCAGGGAAATCCCCTGACCGCACAGGATGTGCTGACCACGACCGAACCGGTCGGTCCCTGCGGCGGCGATGAAATCTATTCGCTGTACCGTTTCAAAAACGGAGTCAACGGTGTTTTCGAGAGCCGCCGTCTGATCGAGAACGGCGATTTCCGGCTCGGCATCACCGTCTGCGGCAGCAAAGGCATTCTGACCATCCGTTACACGGGCAACCGCGAATTGCGGATCTGCCGGGATTTTCCGGTTCCGATCGAGGATCATTCCGATTTTCAGGTCGTTCCGCTTCCGGACGAGCCCGCCATTCCCGGCGCGGTCCCGCTGAATTATGCCGAACTGGGGATCAATGCAAAGGTTTATTATCATCTTTATTTTGCCGAAAACAACCGCCGTGCGGCCTGGAATCTGCTGCAGGCTATCGAAGGCAAAGAAACTTTGACTGCCGGAATCGATTCGGCGCTGGTCTCCCTGGAAATGATCACCGGGGCCTATCAGTCTGCGCTGAAACATGCGCCCGTAACCTTCCCCTTGCAGGACCGCCGTCATCCGCTCGAGGCGGCAGGAAAGGAGCAAATATGAAAGTTAAATCGATTGATTTCGTCGCCCGCGGCAAGGCTGAATTCCGGGAATATGATCTGCCGTATGACCGCGATTTGCCGCCCGATCATGCACTGCTGAAAACCGAATGCACGCTCATTTCGCCCGGGACCGAGTTCGCCTGTCTGAACGGCTCCGATCCTTCCGGCGCGCATTTCCCAAAAACGCTGGGCTACAGTGCCGTAGCCAGAGTGATCAAGGCCGGGGACCAGGTGAAGTCCCTCAAAGCCGGTGACCGCTGTCTCTGCTACCACAGTTCGCACCGCAATTATCAGTTCATGCCGGAAAGCAATCTAGTCAAAATCGAGGACGATCAGCTGCCGGCTGAAGAAGCGGTGTTCTGCGTGGTCGGCTGCATGGGATTCCAGGGCGTCCGCCGCTGCCGTCCCGAATTCGGCGAATCGCTGATGGTGATGGGACTCGGACTGCTGGGTCAGTTCGCCGTTCAGACCGCGCGTCTTTCCGGCTGTTATCCCGTTATCGGTCTGGATTTCAATGCCTCGCGCAGAAAAACCGCTATGGAGCTGGGTGCGGATGCGGCGTTTTCACCTGATGAACCCGATTTGAAAGATAAAATTCTGAAGCTGACCCGCGGCGGCTGCAATTCGGTGATCGAAGTCACCGGCAATCCGCAGGCGGTGGTGCAGGGATTGGAAATGACCGCCCGTTTCGGCCGTTTCGCCCTCGTGGGTTGCAACCGCACGCCGACTGAAAAAATCGACTTCTACAATCTCGTGCACCGGCCCGGGATCAGCGTGATCGGCGCGCATAATATGGCCCGTCCGCTGAACGACCGTCAGCCCGGCGTATGGACCATGAAAGAAGACATGTCGGTCCTGCTGCGTTATCTTTCCGCCGGACGGCTGAAAACGCGTCCGCTGCTGACCCGTGTCGCCGATCCCTCGGAAGCTCCGGGTATCTATGACAAACTGTTCGCCCGCGATCTCGATATTCTGGGCGTGGTTTACGATTGGAAAAAATACTGAAAG